>CAMWWJ010000025.1 GCA_947177925.1 uncultured Lachnospiraceae bacterium | reverse complement strand
AAATAGGAGTTGTTGCTTATGTACAGAAAGAAAAAAAGACTTTTGTCCATGTTGCTTGCCATGGCAGTGCTGCTGGCGGGAAATGGAATTACCTCATTTGCCCAGACAGTCAGTGAAAATGGAGTGACGATGGAAGAAGGCGCAATGAATGACAATGACAATCCGGCGGAAAGGGAGGAGGCTGTTTCTGAGCAGCCGGATGAGATCAGCAATGAAGAACAGGAGGTGATTATTGGCGGGGATGGCAGTGAAAGTAGTGTCCGTGGGGCTGCAGGAACACCGAAGGCTCCCGTTCATCACTGTACAAAAGATATTACCAATCATTACTGCAGTGAAGATTCCACAGCATGGAGCTATCTGTATTTTGGAAGCTATCCTCAAAGCGAAGTAACAGACAGTAGGATTATAGCGTCCATAGAGGAGGCTATTGAGGCAGAAGGAATAGAACCAAATAATATATGCGATGTATGGGTGGACGGTACAAAGTATCGTAAAGAGAGCAACTATTGGCATCAGCAATATCCTCCTTCGTTTAAGTATTTTAAATGGGAACGGATTAAATGGAAAGTGCTTCAAAATAATGGAGAAACCCTGTTCGTGCTGGCGGAGAAGGCACTGGATTATCGCAGTCATAAAGGATACACGTATAATCCATATAAGGAATATAAGGCGGAAAACTGGAAAAACAGTTACATAAGGTGGTGGCTGAATGAAGAATTTTACAACACGGCCTTTAACAGCAATGAGCAGAAGGCTATTGTAGAACAGGATACAACTGATGAAAGCAGCGAAAGTACTCATGATTTGGTTTACTTGATGTCTGCATCAGAAATGGGAGACAGAGCTAATGGCTTTTGTGGCAATGATAGCAGTTATGTACAAAGTCTTATGGTAAAACCCAGTGACTATGTCAGAGAGCGATTTTCTTCTGGGAGCGATAATGGGAGCGGTAATTGCTCCTGGTGGCTGCGTACTTTGGACAATCAATATGTCGCCTACTTTTATGATAGCAATGGGGGTTTAAATAGTAGTAATCCAAATAATACTTATGGCATCCGTCCGGCTCTGCACATAGACCTGTCATCCAAGATGTGGCTTTTAACTGATGAGCCTATCGTCAGCGAAAATAGTGTACCGACGGAAGTAGAAGCCCCGTCCGGTCCGTTCCACCATTGTTCTGCAAAAGGAGCTATTGTAGACGACCGTACAGACTGGGACTATGTATACTTTGGAAACTATCCTCAGACGGAGATTACCGACAGTACTACGATAGCTGCCATAGAGAGTGCTATCAGCGAATCCGGAATGGAAGCGAGTGCAGGTATTGATGTAGTAGTAGATGGCACGAAATATCGTAGAATCAGTAAAAGCGATACCAATTATGATAGATATTTCGGTGATGACGATTACCGCTACTTCAAATGGGAAAAAATCAAATGGAAAGTTCTTGAAAATAATGGAAACACCTTGTTCGTTTTAGCGGACAACGCAGTAGACTGCAAAAACTATAATGACCCGCTTACAAAAACTACATGGGAAAACAGCACTCTAAGAAGCTGGCTCAATGGCAGCTTTTATAATGAGGCATTTACCAATGATGAGCAGGAGGCTATTGCAGGGCAAAATGTAATAAACGAGAATAATCCCCTATACGGTACGGAAGGCGGAAAAAATACAAACGACAAGCTCTACCTGTTGTCCATAGGTGAAGGAATGAAAGGGGATTATGGTTTCTGTAGTGAATTCTGCAATTATTCTCTGAGCAGAGAGGTAATGGCAACTGATTATGCGGGGATAAGAGGCACATACAGAGATAAGGCAAACAAATGCGTATGGTGGCTGCGTTCCCCGGGTCGTGCGGTCAATAATGTTGCCGTTATCACTAACAGCGGAGATTTGCGTTATGAAGGAAACAATATTACCAGCCTCAGCAATGTGGGTGTTTGTCCGGTTCTGCATATAAAGCTGGAATCCAAGGCATGGTTCATGGCAGATGGAAGTACTGGCGGAGATGATCCAAAACCGGATGACCCGAAACCAGACGATCCAAAACCGGATGACCCGAAACCGGACGATCCAAAGCCGGATGATCCAAAGCCAGATGATCCAAAGCCAGAGAATCCAAATCCTGGTGACGGTCAGGGAGAAGGCGGCAAAGGTGACACGAAACCGGGAAATGACGTTATACCTGTAAAAGTAGCCTCATTAGCCATTTCCGCCCCATCCAAGAAGTTGGCGGCCGGACAGAAGGTAAAACTGACCTTAGCGGTATCCCCGGTAAATGCTACGAATCAAAAAGTAACATGGACCACAAGCAACACAAAGTATGCAACGGTGGATGAGAACGGAAAAGTATCCTTAAAGGCAGCAGGTGCAGGGAAAAACGTTACCATCACAGCTACGGCAAATGATGGAAGCGGAAAGAAAGCTACTATAAAAATTAAGGTCATGAAGCATAAGGTAAAGAGCATAAAGCTGAAAGCCTCTTCCAAGACAGTAAAAGCCGGAAAGAGCATAAAGCTTGGCGCTACGGTGAAGACTACCGGAAAGAGCGTAAACAAGACCTTGAAATGGTCAAGCTCCAACACCAAATATGCAACTGTCAATAAAAGCGGCAAGGTAACTGCCAAAAAGGCAGGAAAAGGCAAGACAGTTACCATTACGGCAGCTTCTACAGACGGAACAAACAAAAAAGCAAAAGTAAAAATCAAAATAAAATAAAAAAAGACAGGATATGGAGTGTTGAATCCCATATCCTGTCTTTTTGCCATTTAAATCCCTCGAATCCCTGTCTGTCCAAAATGAGGATCCAGAATCTGGATAAACTCCAGCAGCTCTTCCTTTTTATATCCGTGAAATCCTTTTTGTATCACATTGGGACTTTCTTTATAATTTTGCAGAAAATAGCTGAGACTGCCGTGAAGCCATTGGCCGATTTGTTCAAAAGAGGCTTTGCAATGCAATTCTCTCACAACAGTAGTCCTGAATTCATAGGAAAGGCCGCAGCTTCTTATCAGGTTTACGGAAGCCTCAATAGGAGACAGGTCAAAAGATGCCTCTCCTCTGTCCGTAAATCCGGTCAGCCCGGCAATCTTTCCGTAATGCGCCCTGTCTCCCTTAATATCCATTGCGATATAGTCCAGTAAATGCCTTTCTATTAAATATTCCAGCACATCCGGCTTAGAGCCGTTCGTATCCAGCTTTACGGAAAAGCCCAGTTCCTTAATGCGCATGATCAATTCCGGCAGTTCTCCGGACAAGGTAGGCTCGCCGCCTGTAATGCAGACGCCTGTCAGTATGCCGGTGCGTTTTTTTAGAAATGCCAGTATTTCATCTATGGAAACGGATGGCAGCATATGGGGATTTTGCACCAGGTCCCCATTGTGGCAGAAAGGGCATCTGAAATTACAGCCGCCCAGAAAGATAGTTGCCGCAACATGCTCCGGGTAATCTAATAAAGTTGTTTTATTGTAGCCGCATATTTGCATAGGGGCACCTCTTTGTGGTATGATAAACATAGTGTGAATAAAGACAAAAATTCTTCTTTATTGTAATAAATTTGAAGAACGCTGGCAAGAGGTTTTAGAATATGGCGGATGCTGTAAAAAAGATGGAAAAAAGAGAGTATTCTTTACAGGAAAAATACATGAAGGAAGCCTTAAAGCAGGCAAAAAAGGCGGAAGTTTTAGAGGAGGTACCTATCGGCTGCGTAATCGTCCACGAAGGAAAAGTGATTGCAAGAGCCTATAATCGAAGGAATACCGACAAAAATACACTTGCCCATGCGGAAATGACAGCCATCAAAAAAGCAAGCAAAAAGCTGGGGGACTGGCGCCTTGAAGGCTGCAGCCTGTATGTGACCCTGGAGCCTTGTCAGATGTGTGCGGGAGCCATTGTGCAGGCAAGAGTATCAGAAGTAATCATGGGAGCCATGAATCCAAAGGCAGGCTGCGGGGGTTCCGTCCTGAATCTGCTTGAGATGGAAGAGTTCAATCATCAGGTAAAGGTTACAAGAGGGGTACTTGAAAAAGAGTGCAGCAGTATGTTAAGTGATTTTTTTAAGAGACTGAGAGAAAAAAAGAAGGAAAGAAAATAGGCAGTTATGAAGGTATTATTAGCAGCTTTGAATGCAAAGTACATACATTCCAATCCGGCATTGTACAGCCTTTTGGCATATGCCGGGAAATATAAAGAACATATAGAGCTGGCGGAATATACCATAAACCAGTCTTTGGAAGAAATTATGGGGGATATCTATAAAAGAAAACCGGATGTGTTGGCATTTTCCTGTTATATCTGGAATATTTCCCCTGTACTTTCCCTCACAAGGGAAATCAAAAAGATACTGCCTGAAACCGATTTATGGCTTGGAGGGCCGGAGGTTTCTTATGACAGTGAGCAGGTTTTACATACCCATAAAGAGATTACCGGAATCATGGAAGGAGAAGGAGAGGAAACCTTCCTGGAGCTGATGGAGCATTATGTGGATGGCAGTAAGCCGTTTACTGCCATAAAAGGACTTGCATTAAAAGAAGGAAAGACAGGGGAAAGACCATTAACGGACTTGGACAAGCTTCCTTTTTTGTATGAAAGGCTGGAGGATTTCCAAAATAAGATCATTTACTATGAATCCAGCAGGGGTTGTCCTTTTCGGTGCAGCTATTGTCTTTCTTCCATTGATAAGACAGTGCGCTTAAGAAAGCTGGATATTGTAAAAAGAGAGCTGCAGTTCTTTTTGGACAACCGGGTAAAACAGGTAAAATTTGTAGACAGAACTTTTAATTGTAACCATGAACATGCCATAAGCATCTGGCAGTATATAAAAGAGCATGACAACGGTATTACAAATTTTCACTTTGAAGTGGCGGCAGATTTATTAAACGAAAAAGAAATTTCTCTTTTAAATACATTAAGGCCGGGAGCCGTCCAACTGGAAATCGGAGTACAGTCCACAAATCCCGCTACGCTTTCCGGAATTTGGAGAGTGATGGACATAGAGAAGCTTAAGAAAACCGTAAAGGCCATAAAAAAGGGCAATAATATCCACCAGCATCTGGACCTGATTGCAGGGCTTCCTTATGAAGATTTTGAAACCTTCCAAAAGTCCTTTAATGAGGTTTATGCCATGGAGCCGCAACAGCTTCAGTTAGGGTTTTTAAAGGTTTTAAAAGGCTCTCCTATGCATAAAAAGGCAGAAGAATACGGAATCGTATATACATCCCATGAGCCTTATGAAGTATTGTATACAAAATGGATTTCCTATGGGGAAATCAGAAAGTTGAAACGGGTAGAGGAAATGGTAGAGCTGTATTATAACAGCGGTCAGTTTACAACAACCCTCCCTGTGCTTGAAAGGTTTTTTGAAAGTCCCTTTGCTTTTTACGAAGCCCTTGCCGAATATTATGAAAAGAAGGGATATTTCGTCAATTCCCCTTCCAGAACTTACCGCTACCTGATTCTTTTAGAATTTGCTATAAATAAAATAGAATGGGTCGGAGAGCTGTGTGGGGAGCTTTTGACAATGGACTTTTATTTAAGGGAAAATGCAAAAAGCCGTCCGGAGTTCGCAAAGGACTTATCAGTCTATAAGGATAAAGTCAGAGCCGTTTACAGAAAGGAGGAGGCAGAAAGAAAGCTGCTTCCTGATTATGGGGCTTATGATGCAAGGCAGATGGCGAAGATGACCCATATAGAGGTATTTGAGTATGACCTGCATTCGGGGGAAAAGCTGTCGGCTCCCCAAATGCTGCTGTTTGATTATAGGAACCGCTCCCCTCTTGGCAATCAGGCAGCTCTGTATGAAGTTTTTGCGGATGCATGATAATATTTCGAACTATTATGGTTCATAATGGCTAACTGAAAACCGTTTCTTTCATATAAACAATAGGAGGAAGTTCATGACGAAACGCACGAAAGAAATTTTAGACAGGCTGGATCAGGTCTACACGACGGAATACAAATGTTACCTGAATCACGAAAATGCCTGGCAGCTTTTAATTGCCACCATGTTGAGCGCCCAGTGCACTGATGCCAGAGTCAATATCGTAACAAAGGACTTGTTCCAAAAGTACAAAAGTCCCCAGGATTTTGCCGAAGCGGATTTATAGGAGCTGGAGCAGGATATTAAATCTACCGGCTTTTATCATAATAAGGCAAAAAATATCATTGCCTGCTGCAAGGCTTTGATGGAAAAATACGGCGGAGAAGTGCCTTCCGATATAGATGAGCTGACAGCCCTGCAGGGGGTGGGAAGGAAGACGGCCAATGTAATAAGGGGCAATATTTTTCATGAGCCAAGCGTGGTAGTGGATACTCATGTAAAACGCATATCCAGAAAGCTTGGGTTTACAAAGGAAGAGGACCCTGTAAAAATCGAGCAGGACTTGATGAAGGTTCTTCCAAAGGATCATTGGATTTTATATAATATACAGATTATTACCTTTGGCAGACAAATCTGCATGGCAAGGAATCCCAAGTGCCAGGAGTGTTTTCTAACGGAGTATTGCTCTTATTATAAAGAAAAAATGAAAAGAGGATAGATGCATGGATTCTTTTGTGGTGGTGGATTTAGAAACTACCGGACTGAATGCGAAAAAAGATAAAATTATAGAAATCGGCGCTATCAGGGTGGAAGAGGGAAAGCAGACGGGAACCTTTGAGACTTTTGTAAATCCCGGAAGGGTTTTGCCGGAAAAGGTTCAGGATATTACCCATATAACCGATAAGGATTTAGAAGGGGCGCCTTATATAGAAGAAGTGATTCCAAAATATTTAGAATTTGCAGGAGATTATCCCCTTTTGGGACATAGCATCATATTTGATTTTTCGTTTTTGAAAAGGGCAGCAGTAAATTGTGGATTTTCTTACGAAAGAAGCGGTGTGGACACACTGGCCATTGCAAGAGCCTGTATGCCCGATATGAAGAAAAACCTGCCCAGTCTTTGCGGGCATTTCGGAATCACCTATGAGCCCCATAGGGCATTTGAGGATGCCAGAGCCACTTTGGAACTGTACAGGATTTTGGAAGAACAGTTTTGCAAAGAGGAAAAAGAAAAGCTGTTTTTGCCAAGGGAATTGAAACATCAGGTAAAAAAGGATAGACCTGCCACCAAATCCCAAAAGAAATATTTATTAAAGCTGCTAAACTATCATTCCATTACTGCCGAATATAATTTAGACAGGCTTACAAGAAGTGAGGCAAGCCGTTATGCGGACAGTATCATTTCTCAGTATGGGCGATGTCCGAAAGGAAGGTCAGTATAGGTTTTTTCATAATGGAAGTCAGGTTCCCGGCAGAGGCTGTCAGATCCTCAATTTTGGAAACCTGCTCTTTGCTTTTGTAAATCGACGCTAACAGCTTATAATTGCCGCTGACGTCCGTTCCGATGGAAATAGCAAATTCCAATGGAATTAAAGCTTCTTCCTCATAGCCTGCTTCGTAAAGAAGGCGGCCCCATTTATACAGGGTTCGTACCAGCAGGGTGAAATTCTGGTCATATTCCGACAGAACGGTAATGTTGGCAGTGCCGTATTTCAGCTTTAAATCCGTATTGGTAAATTCCGCCAGATTTACAATTTTTAAGTCCTTTAAGGAGTTAACTTGTTCCATACAGTCCCGCACCTGCTGATTTTCCGTTAATATATGGAATGGCAGCGTTTCATAGGGAATCTGTATATAGTTTAAGTCATCCAGAGGCTTTTTGCGGATGCTGTTGGCTTCCCGCTCCCGATTCCAAAAGTTTTCCTCTGCCTTTTTGCTGTTTTTGTCAGACCTGGAAAGCTGGTGGGCAATCAGGGCTGCCAACAGAATAAAACTTGCCAAAATAATAAAATTCATATATAATATCCTTTCAGTAAGAAGGTGAATAAAAATGTTTCATAATAAGAAATCAAAACAAATTTTTTCAACAATCATTATTATTATTTTAATTCTGTCAATGGTAGTGCCCATGGCTGTTTCTATTTTCTAACAGTAGGACACTACAACAGATTATAACACGAGGAGGCATTATGAGAAAGTATATTATTCCATTGTTTGCAGTATTTCTGTCTTTTCTTTTTGCAGGTGTCATGGAAACACAGGCAGCAGCCAATAAGGATACAATTGAAAATGGAATTTTTATAGGTGAAGTGGAGGTTTCCGGCATGACGGAAGAAGAAGCTGTTTCGGCTGTTTCCGAATATGTTTCCACCTTAGAAGATACGGCTATTACCTTAAATGCCATGAATGACAATCATCTGCCTGTTTCGGCAGGAGATTTCAAGCTTTCCTGGAAGAATAAAGAAGTGGTAGAAGAGGCGCTTTCCCTTGGAAAAGTGGGAAATATCGTGCAAAGATACAAGGCCTTAAAGGATTTGGAATATGAAAATAAGGTGTTTGAGATAACCTATGATTTCGACAAAGAGGCTATTACAAAAATTTTAGAAGAGGACTGTGCAGAGTTTAATGTGTCCGCACAGGATGCAACCTTGACAAGGGAAAACGGTGCATTCGTCATTGAACCGGGACAAACAGGAGTCATTATTGACGTGGCAGGTTCTGCTTCGGCTATTTATGATTATCTTACTACGGAGTGGACAGGCGATGAAGCTTCCATTGATTTAAAGGTGGAGGTGGACGAGCCAAGGGGAACCGAAGAAGAATTGTCCAAGGTAAAGGATGTGCTTGGTACTTTTACTACCAGCTATTCCACATCGGGCTATAATCGTTCCGGCAATGTGTCAAACGGCTGCCGGTTAGTAAACGGTACATTGCTTTATCCGGGAGATTCCTTTTCCATGTATGAAACGGTAAGCCCTTTTACGGAGGCAAACGGATATTTTGAAGCAGGCTCTTATATAAACGGTATGGTAGTGGACAGCCTTGGAGGAGGTATCTGTCAGGTTTCCACAACTTTGTACAATGCAGTATTAAAGGCAGAGCTGGATGTGACAGAACGTTATAATCATTCCATGATTGTAACCTATGTGGATCCTTCTGCTGACGCAGCTATTGCAGGAACCTCGAAGGACTTTAAATTCGTCAACAATCTGGAACATCCTATTTATATAGAAGGAGTTACAGCGGATAAAAAGATAACCTTTACGATTTACGGAGTGGAGACAAGGCCTTCCAACCGTAAGGTCACCTATGAAAGTGAAGTGATCAGTAAGACTACGCCGGACGGGGAAAAGGTAATTGCAGACGGTGGGCAGCCTATTGGATTCATTGATGTACAGTCAGCCCATATAGGCTATGTGGCACAGCTTTGGAAGATTGTTACTGTGGACGGTGTGGAGGAAAGCCGCACACAGGTAAATAAAAGTACCTATAAAATGACGCCGAGAACAGCAGTGGTAGGAACCGCTTCGGCAGATCCGAATGCAACGGCAGCAGTGAATGCAGCCATTGCAACCCAGAACATTGATCATGTGAAAAATATCATTGCTTCTGTAAAAAATGCACCGGCAGACCCGGCTCAGGCGGCAGCCCAGGCGGCTCTTGCCCAACAGCAGGCGGCCATAGCGGCTCAGCAGGCAGCAGCCCAACAGGCGGCTCAGCAGGCGGCACAGGCTCAGCAGGCGGCACAGGAGCAGCAGCTACCTGCCCAATAAGGAAACAAAAATAAAACAGAAATGTGACTGGGAAGTTCCGGTATGGGAACTTCCTATCATTATATAAGCTGTTATTCTATATAATAGAAATGTATGCCTGTTCTATTAGGAGGCAAATATGAAAATCGGAAAAGTACCGGAAACTGTATTAAAACGGTCCATATTAAAACAAGTACATAACAGGCGGGATGAAGTTCTGGTTGGTCCAGGAGTGGGGGAAGACTGCGCCATCCTGGAGCTTAAGGAGGGAGAGACCTTTCTTGTATCCACTGATCCTATTACGGGGGCGACCAGGGATGTGGGAAAGCTGGCGGTGCATATTACTGCCAATGACATTGCTTCCAGTGGTGGAGAACTGATTGGAGTGATGCTGACGGCTTTATTGCCTCCTGATACAGAGGAACCTGAGATTAAACAGATGATGGCGGATGTGGAGGAAGCATGTGCCCAGTTGAATATGCAGGTTTTAGGAGGTCATACGGAAATTACCGATGCGGTGAACAGACCTGTGCTGACGGTGACCGGTATTGGCAAGGGGAAAAAAGAACAGCTGCTTACGACTAAGAATGTCAAGCCCGGTCAGGATGTGGTGGTGACCAAGTGGATAGGGTTAGAGGGGACTTCTATTTTAGCAAAAGAAAGGGAAGAAGAGCTTCTTACAAGATATCCCAGGCATCTGATCGATACTGCAAAAGGCTTTGAACAATATCTGTCCGTAGTGAAAGAGGCCGCCACCGCCATTAAGTCCGGCGCAAGTGCTATGCATGACGTGACGGAGGGCGGAATTTTTGGTGCTCTCTGGGAAGTGGCAGAAGGCGCAGGCGTTGGACTAAGAATCGATTTAATGAAGCTTCCAATCAAGCAGGAGACGGTAGAAATCTGTGAATATTTCCGTATCAGCCCCTATGAGCTGATTTCCAGCGGAAGCATGCTGATTATTACGGACAATGGGCATGATCTGGTAGCAGCCCTTAAGGAGCAGGGAATTCACGGGACAGTGGTGGGAAAAACCACGGACAGCAATGACAGGGTTGTTATAAACGGAGAGGAAAGCAGATTTTTAGAGCCGCCGAAAACAGATGAACTGTATAAGGCATTAGGCATGAATGAGTAAGCATTATCATTAACTTAAAAAATAAAATATGAGAACCATAAAGGAGATGAAAAGGATGAGAGAACAGATTTTATCCATTATAGAAAAGAACAGCCGTATTGATATAAAAGAGCTGGCAGTGATTTTGGGAATGCCGGAAATTGATGTGGCAAATGAATTAAAGAAAATGGAGGAAGAAGGAGTTATCTGCGGCTATCATACACTGGTAGACTGGGAAAAGACTTCTATTGAAAAGGTAACTGCCCTGATTGAAGTACGTGTGACACCCCAGAGGGGACAGGGCTTTGACAACATTGCAGAACGGATTTATAAGTACCCGGAGGTTCATGCAGTTTATTTGATTTCCGGAGGATATGACTTGTTAGTAACTTTGGAGGGAAAGTCCTTAAAGGAGGTTTCCAATTTTGTTTCCGATAAATTATCCACTCTGGAATCCGTACTCAGTACGGCAACTCACTTTATTTTAAAGAAATATAAGGATCACGGAACGATTTTAGCAACGAAAACAACAGACGAAAGGATGAAGATTACACCATGAGAAATCCATTAGCAGACCAAGTAGTAGCTTTAAAACCCTCAGGAATCAGGAAGTTTTTTGACATCGTAAGCGAAATGGAAAATGCCATCTCATTAGGTGTAGGAGAGCCTGATTTTGAGACCCCCTGGTTTATCCGGGATGAGGGTATTTATTCTTTAGAAAGAGGCCGTACCTTTTATACATCCAATGCAGGTTTGAAGGAACTGAAAATAGAAATCTGCAATTATTTAAAAAGGCGCATGAATCTGGAATATCATTACAACAATGAAGTGTTGGTAACGGTAGGCGGTTCAGAGGCAATTGATATCGGCCTTCGTGCCATGATCAATCCCGGGGAGGAAGTACTGATTCCCCAGCCAAGCTACGTGTCCTATGAGCCTTGTGCCATTTTAGCAGGCGCAAAGCCGGTTATTATTGAATTAAAGCATGAAAACCAGTTCCGCCTTACCGCGCAGGAATTGGAGGATGCCATTACGGAAAAAACCAAGGTATTGATTCTGCCATTCCCCAATAATCCTACAGGAGCCATTATGGAGCGGAAGGATTTAGAGGCAATTGCAGAGGTCATCAAAAAGCATGACATCTTTGTGATTTCCGACGAGATTTATTCAGAGCTTTCTTATAACGGAAATCATGTTTCCATTGCCAATATAGAAGGCATGAAGGAAAGAACTGTTTTGATTAACGGATTTTCCAAGGCATATGCCATGACCGGATGGAGGCTGGGATATGCCTGCGGACCAAAAGCAATCATTGAACAGATGATTAAGATTCACCAGTTTGCCATTATGTGTGCACCTACTACAAGCCAGTATGCTGCTGTAGAGGCATTGAAAAACGGAGATGAAGAGGTTGCCAAAATGCGGGATGCATACAATCAGAGGAGACGTTATCTCATTCATGCCTTTCAGGAAATGGGCTTAGAATGTTTTGAGCCTTTTGGGGCCTTTTACATATTCCCATGCATTAAGGAATTTGGAATGACCTCCGATGAATTTGCCACCAGATTTTTAGAGGAAGAGGAGGTTGCTGTAGTGCCGGGAACTGCCTTTGGAGACTGCGGAGAAGGATTCCTTCGTATTTCCTATGCCTATTCCTTAGAGAATTTAAAGATAGCCATCGGAAGGCTGGAAAGGTTCATCACGAAGCTTAGGGAGGAACAGAAAGGCTGATTATGAATATTATTTTACATCAGCCGGAGATACCGGCAAATACAGGGAATATCGGTCGGACCTGTGTGGCAACCGGAACGAAGCTTCATTTAATTGAGCCTTTAGGCTTTAAGCTCAATGAGAAGTCCATTAAACGGGCGGGCATGGATTACTGGGAGCATTTGGATGTAACCCGCTATGTGAATTTTGAAGAGTTCTTAGAGAAGAACCCAAATGCGAAAATCTGGATGGCTACTACAAAGGCAAAACATATTTATACGGAAGTGGAATATTCTCCAGATGATTTTATTATGTTTGGGAAGGAAAGTGCGGGAATACCGGAGGAGATATTGGTGGATTATGAAGAAACCTGTATCCGGATTCCCATGCTGGAACAGGTCCGTTCTCTGAATCTGTCTAACTCTGTGGCAATTGTGCTTTATGAGGCGCTGAGACAGAATGGGTTTTCCCATATGCAGTTGGAGGGGGAGCTGCATAGGCTTCAGTGGAAGGGATGATAAATTGGGGTGAGGGAGAGAGGACACAAAAGCATGATGAACGAATCAGCAAAATGAAAATATTTTAGTTGCGCTTGAAACATGGTGACAGATATGATATATTATTGGCATAAGAAGAAGCAACCGCCCACAAGGGGTTGACCGATTTTGAATAGCAAGCCACCCAAACCGTTCAAAGTTATGAGGGTGGTTTTGCTATGTATGATTACTTACAAAACGCAAACACGAATGTAAGCAATGCCAATAGGAAAAGACCAAAGGTCATTAAATCCATAAAATCAAAATGATTTTTCATAGGCATCACCCCCATTCTTTTTAGAATGAGGTCAACACACCCTGCAACACGACTGCTTCCGACATGTAGTATATCATATTTCGTTATGGTTAGACAACAGAAACCAAAATCAGTCATCCCCCAAATCCATATTCTCCGCTTTCTGCAAAGTAAAAATAAACTCGCTCCCAACCCCTTCTGTACTGATTACATTTATATTCTCCCCATGAGAATGGATAATCTCCTTTGTTATAGAGAGCCCAAGCCCGGTGCCCTTTTTGTCCTTTCCTCTGGACAAATCTGTCTTGTAGAAACGGTCAAAAATCAATTTCAGGCTGTCCTTTGGAATACCAATGCCATTATCCTTGACAGAAACAAAAAGCTTATTGTTCTTTTCTCTTGTTTCAATTGTGATAACGGAGTTGTTATGGGAAAATTTAATAGCATTGTCCAACAGATTGTAGAGCACCTGCTGAATTTTGGTAATATCCCCGTTTACATACATCACATCTCCCGTCAGAATCAAATCCATCAGAATCTGTTTTTTGTTACAGGTGCCTTCAAAGGTTTCCACAGTTTCCTTAATCATCCGGTTAAGCTCAAAGTCGCTTCGCTCCAACACCATCCCTTTCGTATTCAAATTGTTTAAGGTCAACAGGCTGTTAGTGAGCTTGGTAAGCCGGTCAGTTTCGTTCAATACAATAGTCAGGTATTTTTCATGCATTTCGGGAGGGATGGTGCCGTCCAGCATGGCTTCTAAATATCCCTTTATGGACGTAAGAGGAGAGCGGAAGTCATGGGATACGTTTGCCACAAATTTCTTCTGATTATCCTCCGAGCGGGCAATCTCGCTTGCCATGTAATTTAAGGAAGCGGCCAGATAGCCCATTTCGTCCGTACTTTCCACCGACAGCTCATAGTGCATGTTGCCGCTGGCATACTGTTCCGTAGCTGTAATGATCTTTTTTAAAGGGAAGTAAAACATTTCTGTAAAAAAGAACAAGATAATGAGAGAAAGAAGAATCAGCAGCACCAAAGTAATATAAGTAACGCCTAACAGGCTGTCGCTTGATTTGTAAATATCGCTCATGGGCTTATGAATGATAACATAACCTTTAATCTTATAATTGGAGGATATGGGAGTAAAGACACTTAAGACCTCTTCTTCAAATTCTCCAAAAAAATTTCCCGTTACATAATAAGAATCGGAAGTGACTGCAGGATCAAAGTTGGCAATGATTTTGGGATTGTCTACATTAGTAGCCTCTCCGGAATTCAATACTACTGTACCGGAGGGATTTACAATCCAGATATCCGCAGAAAGATAAGTTCCCAGAGCATTTAGCTGGGTATATGCCGATTCCAGAGTAATCCGGCTGGAATACAGCTCAGCCGCATAGGTTTTGGAAATCATGGAAGCTTCCCGGTACAAGGTTTCCGCATTTTCTCTTTTTAAATGCTCTAAAGTCAGGCTGGAAGAAAAAGTGGCTACCACAATAAAACCGAAGCAGCCAAAAATAATATATGCCAATAAAAATTTCAGATAAAGTGTCTTTTTCATAACCTATCCCCGTGATTTCACTTCAAATTTGTAGCCAATGCCCCATACAGTGGAAAGTCCCCATTCCTCATGGTCGCTGATTTTTTCACGAAGCCTTTTGATGTGTACATCTACCGTCCGGGTATCCCCGATATATTCATAGCCCCAGATTTGATCTAAAAGCTGCTCCCTTGTAAATACCTGATTGGGAGAGGAAGCAAGGAAGTATAGCAATTCCAGCTCCTTTGGAGGCATTTCCACTACTTTTCCCCTGTAAAATACGGAATAGTTGGTTAAGTTGATCACAAGATCCTTGTATTCTACCTTCTTAGCCTGATCTAACTGCTCACCGCCTGCAGAAGTCTGTTTGTAACGGCGCAGCACAGCCTTCACTCTGGCTACCAGCTCCTTAGTATCAAAGGGTTTTTCCATATAGTCATCGGCGCCCAGTTCAAGCCCCAGCACCTTGTCGAATATCTCCCCCTTTGCGGAAAGCATGATAATGGGAATGTTTGAGCTGGACCGGACTGAACGGCATACTTCATAGCCGTCTATGCCAGGAAGCATTAAATCCAATAAAATCAAATTGGGCTGAAAGGTCTTTAATGCTTCTAAGGCAGATTCACCGTCTCCTACAATCAAGGTGTCAAAGCATTCCTTTGTCAGATAGAGAGAAATCAGCTCAGCAATATTATTATCATCATCTACGATTAAAATTTTCTGTTTTGTTGCCATGGATACCTCCTTATAAAAGCGGCGTTTATTTAAATTCTGCTATAGTGACTCCCGCATCTCCTTCGCCAAATTCCCCAAGGCGGTAAGATTTTACATAGGGGAGTTTTTTCAAGTGATTCTGGACCGCATTGCGCAGAGCGCCTGTTCCTTTGCCGTGGACAATGCGGACGCTGGGCAGATGGGTCACATAAGCATCATCCAGATATTTATCCAATGCGGAAATGGCTTCATCAACGGTTTTTCCCAAAAGATTGATTTCCGGGGAAATATGGGAGGCCTTGGACAGGCTCATGCGTCCGTTTTTCCCCCGGGATAAATTAGGAGCTTTTATGTCATCTTCCTGTAAAAGAATAATATCGCTTATATGCACCTTTGAACGAATAATACCGCATTGTACGAAAAGCATTCCTTTTGCATCGGGCCTGGAGCTGATGGTTCCCTTTACATTCATGGACAGCACCTTTACACTGTCCCCTAATTGAATCTGATTTGGCTTCAGGCTGCCTTTTTGCTGCGCCTTTTCTTTTTGGGAAAGGCCGGAATTTTTTTCGGAAATTTTTTCCCGGACTTTATTGCGCTTTTGCTCCATTTCCTTCATGGAGGTATTGGAGCCGTATTTCTGGAAGGAACGAATCGTTTCATCTGCAAATGCCTTTGCTTCCTGCAGGATATCCCGGGCCTCTTCGTTGGCTTCCCTTAAAATTCGTTCTCTGGAGGCTTCCAGTTTATCCTGCTTTGCTTCCAGTTGTTTTTTTAAAGCCTCGATTTCCTGCTTGTAGGTCTCGATTTCCAATTGTTCCTTTTCTATTGTCCTGCGGCTGCTTTCCAGATCTGAAAGCAAATCCTCAAAGCTTTCTGCTTCTGTAGAAAGCTGGTTCCTTGCGGCATCAATAATGGAATTGGACAGCCCCAGCTTACCGGAAATAGCAAAAGCATTACTTTTTCCAGGCACGCCGATTAACAGACGATAGGTAGGGCTTAAGGTTTCCACATTGAATTCACAGCAGGCATTTTCTACCTGACTGCCGGATAAGGCATAAACCTTCAATTCGCTATAATGGGTAGTTGCCATTACAAAAGACTGCTTCTGTCCTAAATACTCTAATATGGCAATTGCCAGGGCGGCGCCCTCTGTAGGATCCGTTCCGGCACATAATTCATCAAAAAGACAGAGGGAACGGGAATCCGCTTCATTCAAAATATGAACAATATTGGTCATATGAGAAGAAAAGGTGGATAGGCTCTGTTCAATGCTCTGTTCATCTCCGATATCCGCAAATACATTGGTAAAAATACTCAGTTCACTTCGGTCCAGAGCCGGAATATGCAGCCCTGCCTGGCCCATCAGGGTAAATAAGCCTACGGTTTTTAAGGAAACGGTCTTTCCACCCGTATTTGGTCCGGTTATGATTAACTGATGAAAAGCATCCCCCAAATAAATATCAATAGGAACTACTTTATCCTTTGGCAAAAGCGGGTGCCTGCCTTTGCGGATGTTCATATAGCCCCGTTGGTTAAAGACCGGCTCCGTGGCATTTTGCTCCATGGCAAGGGATGCCTTGGCAAAGGTAAAGTCCAAAAAGGTCATAAGCTCCACATTTCGCTTCAAGGTAAGAGTATGCTCACTGCACAGAAGAGAAAGCTCTCCCAGGATTTTCTCGATTTCCTCTTTTTCCTGCAGGGAAAGCTCCTTTATTTTATTGTTTAATTCGATTATGGCAGAAGGCTCAATAAACAAAGTGGAGCCGCTTCCAGACTGATCGTGGATCATGCCGGGCACCTGACTTTTGTATTCCGCCTTTACCGGAATGCAGTAACGGTTATTCCGCATGGTAATGACCGCATCCTGTAAATAAGTGCGATAAGAGCCGTTTACCATGGAATTCAACTGGCTGTGAATCTTATCTCCGGTTATGCCCATCTGCCTCCGGATGTGCCGGAGAGTGGAACTGGCATCATCGGCAATTTCCTCCTCCGATAAAATGCAGCGGCGAAGCTCGCTGCTTAACTGGGTAAGGGGCTCAAGCTCATCGAAAAAGCTGTCCAGACTGTCGGTCAGCTCTTTTCCTTCGGAACGTCCATAAGCTTTTATACGTGCCACATTTTCCAAAAGAGAGGCAATCTGCAAAAGCTCGGCAGCATTTAAAGAACCGCCGATTTCCAAATGCTTACACACATAAGATAAGTCCCTGTTTCCGCCAAAAGAAGTATTTCCCTTTTTGAACAGCCTCGACAGGGCATCCTTAGTGTAAGTCTGTGCTAACTGAATCTCATCCAGCTTAAGCAAAGGAACCAGACTCCTGCACAGCTCCTTTCCCGGCTGGGAAGAAGCCTTTTCTACCAATAAATCTATTATTTTATTATATTCCAATATACGTAATGCTTTTTTATTTATCATACTTTATTCCCCAATAATCTGTAATGGTTAAACTGTAACATTCAGTATAACACATATCCGAAAAAAAAGCCACGAAGCTTTACAATAAAGCTGGCATCCGATATACTTATGGGGGAATGGGTTAGATAAGGGATGAAGGTGATGGAGGGGCGGACGCAACAGAGGGATGAGAGCGGATTGGCTGCGGTGTTTTGGATGGCGCTTTTCCTAAACAGCCTGAGGGAGGTTGTGGAAGGCGGCCGGGTCGGCATATAGCGCCGTCCATGGCGCAATATGCCTAAAATGTGTGCC
>CAMWWJ010000024.1 GCA_947177925.1 uncultured Lachnospiraceae bacterium | reverse complement strand
CCACTTGTAACATCACTCTGTCTCTTCTACATTAAAGGAAATGAGAAAATGGAAGCAAACAAGGAGAAAATAAGAAACAAATACCCCCCCCAACTTAACACCACCCCCAAAAAAATACCGCCACGAACTAAAATACCTGTGCCGTGTCACGGACATCCCCCTTCTGAAAGCCAGATTACAGGGAATTGCCGGGCTGGATTCTCACGTAGGCGAAAAGGGGTACTATCATATCAGGAGTCTGTACTTTGACGATTATAATAACACCTGCTACAAAATGAATGAGGCAGGAGTGGATAACCGGATGAAATACCGGATCAGAATTTATAATTATTCGGAAAAGCAGATTACTCTGGAAAAGAAAATAAAGGTTCACGGTATGACAAGGAAGCTTTCTGCGCCCCTTACAAGAAGGCAGTGTGACCGGCTGATTCAGGGAAAGAATCTTTCCATGAAGCAGGAAGAGTTTGAAAGTTATCCCAAGCTGCTGCAGGAATTCGTGGTGTGGATAGCGGTAAGACAGGGAAGGCCGAAGGTGATTGTGGCATATGACAGGATTCCCTATGTATATAAACAGGGAAATGTGCGGATTACCATAGATGAAAATATACAGTCCTCTAAGGATTTTATTCATTTTTTTGAAAGAGATATGCAAAAAAGCCCTATCCTGCCTAAAGGTAAGGTGCTTTTGGAAGTAAAATATGACGAGCTTCTGCCTTCTTTTCTAAAGGAAAGGCTGGAAATCGGAAAATTGCAGCAGACAACCTTTTCCAAGTACTATTTGTGCCGAAGGTTTTTTGCGATGGAGCCTTGAAAGAGAAAGTATCATAAAAGGGCGAAAGAAGCAATGAATTTAGGCCCTGGCTGGCTCGTTGCCCGTGGAAATAACAGATTACAGGAGGAAATTTGTGAATACATTTTCGGATATTTTTAAAAAGTCATTTTTAGAAGGGATGAACGGAAGCAGCCTGACAACGGCTTCCATCTTAGTCACATTATTTGTGACCTGCGCCCTTGCCATCTATATTTTTATTGTGTATTATCTGGCTGCGAGAAGAAGCTTCTATTCCAAAAGCTTTAATGTTTCGCTTGCGTTGATTTCCGTCATTACGGCCAGTATCATTCTTGCCATGCAGTCCAATCTGGTGATTTCCCTTGGTATGGTGGGCGCTCTTTCCATCGTTCGTTTCCGTACGGCCATCAAGGATCCTACTGATTTGATGTTCTTATTCTGGTCTATCAGTATCGGGATTATTTGCGGGGCAGGCATGTTCAAGATTGCCATTATTACCTCCCTGATTTTAACATTGGGATTGTTTTTGCTGGAGCTTACGCCTATGGGAAGGGCTTCGGGCATACTGATCATCAATGCGGATAAGCCGGAAAAAGAAAAAGAAGTATTGCAGAGTGTGAAAAGTTTTAGTAAAGTAGTAAAGGTAAAGTCCAGAAATCTGTCAAAGGAAGGACTTGACATGATCATAGAGTGCAAGCCAAGAGAGGAAGCTGCCATGGTTCAGGCTGTGGCGAAAATCGAGGGTGTTTATGGAGTATCCCTTATGGATCAGGACGGAGAAGTAACCTTATAACATAACAGGAGGATGAAAGAAACAATATGACAATAGTGATTACTATGGCGGGACTTGGTTCCAGATTTAGAAAAGCAGGCTATACGGTGCCCAAATATATGATTGAGGCTCATGGAAAGACCTTATTTGAATGGTCCATGGAAAGTCTGGCAGGTTTTGAAAGCGATGAAAATGTATATATTTTTGTAGTGAGAAAAGAAGATAATGCCTCCGAATTTATAAATAACACTTGCAATAAAATGGGAATCCATCAGGTGAAGGTAGTGGAAATCGACTATCTTACAGACGGACAGGCTACCACGGCCATGTTAGGCGCTCCTTATTGGGATAAGGACTCCGGTCTTTTGATTTATAACATTGATACGTATGTAGAGGCTGGAGAAATGAATGAAAGCCAGATTGAAGGAGACGGATTCATTCCCTGCTTTCATGCACCCGGAGAGCATTGGAGCTTTGTAAAGCTGGATGAAGCCGGAAAGGCAGTAGAGGTAAGGGAAAAGCAGCGGATTTCCGATAACTGCACGTTGGGAGCCTATTATTTCAAGAGCTGCGGACTTTATGAAGAATTGTACGGAGAATATTACAGTCAGAATGATAAGCTGGAAAAAGGGGAAAAATATGTAGCGCCTCTTTATAATTATTTGATTGAAAAAGGCGGAGAAGTGCGGATTTCCACAGTGGATTATGAAAAAGTCCATGTGCTTGGAACGCCGGAGGAATTAGATATATTCTTGAACACATATAACATGTAAGAACTATACAGCACAATAAAATGCCAAATATGGCATGATAGAAGCAGAAGCAGTGGAAAAAGGCAAAGGAGCGGATATGGGAAAGCGGCTAAAAGAAAAATTAAATAAACATCTGGTCTTTATTGCCTGCATCCACTTTTTCATCAGCTTTTTTACGGACAGGCTTATTTTCCACTATTCATTATGGAATTTTACGGACGGCACTGCTGCCATAAAAACCATATTTGCATGGGGAAGTAAGGCTGTTTTTTTGTGCTTCTTAATAGGCTTCTGGCATTTTTTGTTCTGGTTTCTGAAAAAAGCGGACAGAAGCTTTGTAAGACTTACCTGTATTTATTTTGTGCTGATGTGCGTGCTGCTGGTTCTTACCTGGCCGGGAATCTGGAGGATGGACGAATTCGGCATTTTATTTGAGGCGGAAAATGTCTTTCCGGTGTTTTGGCAGCATTATCTTACCAGTGTGTTTTATATTATGGCACTTATGCTCCTTCCGGTTCCATCCGGTGTGATTCTTTTGCAGAATGCCTGTATTTCCCTGATTGTAGGCTGGATTCTTTACCGGTTTCAAAAGCTTTTTCTTACGGATAAAGCTTCTAAATTCATCTATTTTGGCTATGTGCCGTTTTTGTTCCTGCCGGTGCTGGATTCCAATCTGTATCCCATGCGCATGAGCCTTTATGCCTTTTTAGAGCTTTTGCTTTTAGGGGAATTTGTATTTCTTTCGGTGGAAAAAAGGATTAGCGGCAAAAATGTAATAACACTTGCTATACTATCTGCCGTGATTGTCAACTGGCGGTCAGAGGCGGTTTATTATGTTTTGGCGCTGCCGGTCTGCTTCCTTGTGCTGTTTTGGAGACTGACGGATAAGAAAATGAAATCCAGATTTATCCTTTGTGTGCTTGCTGGGAGCCTTATACTGGCTGTACCACAAAAAATAGGGGAGAATCAAAAGCAATTTTATAAAAATTCCCACGAATATGAGCTGACCAGTATGCTTCTTCCGGTTGTTCCGCTGATTAGACATATTTATATGGAGGCGCTTTTAAGCTCCTACTATCCGGAATCGGAGAAAGCAGCCCTTCAGATTCTTGAGGATAAAGATGCACCTGTTATTCACAAGCAGACCAGCAGGCTGTATTTGATGGATCGGGTTTTGGATGTATACAAGGCGGCATGGGCGGCAGAGGAAGGAAGAACCGGAATCAGCCTGTACTGGTCGGATGACGAATTTGTAAGGGATTATACGGATGAGCAGTATGCTGTATTCAGAAAGATCTACTGGCAGCTTGTTTTGGAGTATCCGGAAGTTTTTCTGAAGGAACGGCTTCAGACTTTCCTTCAATCGGAAGATTTACTGGAAAATACAACAGAGCTGTTTATAAAAGAAAATGTCCCCAATTATGAAAAATTTAGAAAGCTTCCCATGACGGCGCCTGTTTCCCACCGGCTGCGGAATGGAGTCATTTCCGTACTGGAATTGAGGGAGGCTGGCAATTATCATAAGAAGCTTTCTGGATATTCCTTTGTTTACAGCGCCCTGCCCGCCATGGTGCTGGAACTTTTGATCCTTCTGATTCTTTTATGGAAACGAAAATGGGGATACGCCCTGCTGTTAGCAAGCCATATGGCGAAAATACCCCTGATTTTCCTGACAGCGCCATCCAGACTGTTCATGTATTATTATCCGGTATATCTGACAGGATATGTGTTGACGGTCTTTTTGCTGCTGTATTTGTGGGCAGGAAGGAAAGGAATCAAAGCGGGTATTGACAGTGGAGGGAGCAGTCTATGAGCAATTTGTCCAAAACGATATCCTACCTGAAAAGAAATGGAATAAAAAACACTTGTTATGAAGTGGCAGAGCGGCTTGATAAAAGACATCTGGAGGAAATTCAGAAAAAGGCGGCGGATTATAGGGGAAGTCGGTATTTTTGTGAAGAACAGGTAAGACTTATGTATGCCGCAGGAGACGAGCTCAGACATACACCGCCAGAGAAGATTCCGGATAAACCGGAGTTTCAAAAGGATTTCGTATTCAGCATATTGGTTCCTGCCTATGAAACAAATCCAAAGCATTTGAAGGAAATGCTGGATTCGGTAGTGGCACAAAGCATATTTGCAAAGGTGGAGCTGATTATTGCGGATGCAGGCAAATCAGATCAGGTGGAGCAGATCGTCAAAGCATATGAGAAGCGGCTGGAAGAAGGAAAAGGCACAGGCTCCTATCCCGTAATCAGATACATTCGTCTAAAAGAAAACAAAGGCATTTCGGAAAATACCAATGCGGCCCTTGCACTGGCAACTGGGGACTATATCGGGCTTTTGGACCATGATGACGTGCTTCTTTATGATGCACTGTTTCATGTGCGGCAGAAGCTTGAGGAGGGGGATTACGAACTGCTTTATTCGGATGAGGATAAGTCGGATGGGGAAATGAAACGTTTTTTCGAGCCCCATTTCAAGCCGGATTTTAATCTGGATTATCTTCTTTCCAACAATTATATATGCCACTTTCTTGTAATGAAGGCAGAGCTTATGAAAAAGCTTGGATTCCGGTGGGAGTATGACGGAGCACAGGATTATGACCTTGTGCTGAGGGCAGTGGGCGAGCTGCTTTTTCGAAAGAGTGAAAGAGAGAAGATTGCCCACATTCCAAAGGTGCTCTATCACTGGCGCTGTCATGAAAGCTCAACTGCTTCCAATCCGGAAAGCAAGCGTTATGCTTATGAAGCCGGGAAACATGCAGTGATGGATTTTGTAAGGACTTATATGGGAATAGAAAAAGAGCAGGCAGAGGTAAGCCATACGGCCCATTTGGGGTTTTATAAAGTGACGTATTATCCTACTGTTTTTCAGGTAAGGACCGAAGTGGCAGCCATATGCGGCAGGGTGATTCAAAAGGGAAGGGTAACAGAGGGACCGGCATGGAGCATGGATGAAGGAGAGCTTCCTCTTTTTACAGGCCTGAAGGCATCCTATGGAGGCTATATGCACCGGGCGGAAATGACTATGCAGGTTGATGTGATGCCGGAAGGAGCTGTATGCTGGAATGAAAAATATCAGAAGTTATTTAAAGAAATGGAGAAGGAAGGAAAACAGCTTTCTTTTCAGGAAAAGCAGCGGATTGCAAGGGAAAACGGCGATATTTTCTTATATGTACCTGACTTTTGGGAACAGGTAAAGAATAAACCAAATGAGGATTTCACATGATAAAGACAACAGTTGTAATACCAAATTATAACGGAATGGCATATTTGCAGGATTGCTTAAGCTCATTGGCAAACCAGGCATATAGCTTTGATACAATCGTGGTGGATAACGGTTCACAGGACGAAAGCTGTTCTTTTATAAAGGAACGCTTTCCGGAAGTAACTTTGATTTCCATGCCGGAAAATCTGGGCTTTTGCAGGGCAGTCAATATAGGGATCAAGGCTTCCAAAACCCCTTATGTGCTTTTGCTGAATAATGATGTGAAAGTAGAAGAGGATTTTGTGAAGAATTTAGAACATGCAATCGAAAAAAAGAAGGACTATTTCAGCATAGGCGCCAAGATGGTTTCCATGAAGGAGCCAGAGCAAATGGACGATGCCGGTGATTTTTATTGTGCCCTTGGCTGGGCATTTGCCAGGGGAAAGGGCAGGCCGGAAAAAGACTATCAAAAGTCCGGACCGGTATTTTCGGCATGTGCGGGCGCTGCCATATATCGAAAACATGTATTGGAGGAGATTGGCTGTTTCGATGAAAACCACTTTGCTTATCTGGAAGATGTGGACATTGGCTATCGGGCAAAAATCTACGGCTATAAGAATGGATTCTGCCATAAAGCAGTAGTCTTACATGCGGGAAGCGGGTTTTCAGGCTCCCGTTATAATGAATTTAAAGTGACCTTATCAAGCAGGAACAGCATGTATGTGATTGGGAAAAATATGCCGTTTCTTCAGATTCTTTTGAATTCTCCCCTCCTTTTGGCGGGCATTTTTATAAAATGGATTTTTTTTACTAGGAAATCTATGGGAAAGATCTATATTCGGGGCATTATGAAAGGCGTTTATGGTTATCTTACTAAGGTAAAGAAAGAAAATAAGGTTCCTTTTCAAATGAAGCATTTAAAGAATTATTGCAGGATTCAGATGGAGCTGTGGGTAAATCTGTTCATTTTCTTAAGAAATGCTTAAAGGGTTGCCCTTTTTGGAAAAATCATGTAAAATAACGGACAGTAGTAAGAAATAGGTGAGATTCTTGATTAAAGATAATCAGAAGTATTTCAACAGGCTTCATGTCATATTAGATGCCGTTGTGATTATATTGGCATATTTATCAGCCTGGTTCATTCAATTTGAGAGCCGCTTAAAGCTTGTAGCGGAAGGTGCAGGCGTGCTGGATATGAGAACGTATTTCAGCGCCTTGTTTCTTATTGTGCCGGGATATCTGATTTTAAATTATATCTTCAACTTATATAAGCCAAAGCGCATAACAAATTTAAAAAATGATGCTTTTTCGGTGATCAAGTCAAATACCACAGGGTTGATTCTATTTTTAGGTGTTTTATATATAATCAACCAGCCCGACTTTTCCCGTTCCATGATTTTCATTTTTTATCTGTTAAGCAATGTGCTTCAGATCGCAACAAGGGTTTTGGTAAGGAAAACCCTGCGTTTTATGCGGAAAAAAGGATATAATGTAAAGTATATTCTTTTAGTGGGATATTCCAGGGCAGCAGAAGAATATATCAACCGTATTATGGCAAATCCCCAGTGGGGCTATGTGGTCAGAGGAATACTGGATGACAGGATTCCAAGAGGCACCATGTACCGGGGGGTAAAGGTGTTGGGGCGCATTGATAATCTTTTGATTATCCTGCCGGAAAATAAGCTGGATGAAATTGCCATTACCCTGGCGCTGGAAAATTACGACAGGCTGGAAGAAATTGTGAATTTATGTGAAAAGTCCGGTGTGCACACGAAATTTATTCCCGATTATAACAGTGTGATACCAAGCAAGCCCTATACGGAAGATTTAAACGGGCTTCCGGTTATCAATATCCGTCATGTGCCGCTTACCAATACGTTAAATGCCATTGCAAAGCGGGGAGTGGATATTCTGGGCGGGTTTATGGCCATTGTCTTGTTTTCACCGGCTATGCTTGTAAGTGCTATTCTGATCAAGGCTACAAGTCCCGGGCCTGTTATATTTAAGCAGGAGCGTGTGGGGCTTCACAATAAGCCGTTTCGGATGTACAAGTTCCGCACAATGGAAGTGCAGAAGCCAAAGGCAGAGAAAAAGGAATGGACTACAAAGGATGACCCAAGGGTGACAAAGGTTGGCAGGATATTAAGAAAAACAAGCATTGATGAGCTTCCACAGCTTTTTAACGTGCTTATGGGAAATATGAGTCTTGTAGGTCCAAGACCGGAAAGACCGTTTTTTGTGGAAAAATTTAAAGAGGAAGTGCCCCGTTATATGATTAAGCATCAGGTGCGTCCAGGTATGACCGGATGGGCGCAGATTAACGGATACCGGGGAGATACTTCCATACGAAAGAGAATTGATTGTGACTTATATTATATTGAGAACTGGACAATGGGCCTTGACTTTAAAATTTTGTTTTTAACACTATTTAAAGGCTTTATCAATAAAAATGCATATTAGACAGAGGAAAATAAGGAGTTAGCTATGGCAACAACAAAAAAGACAAATACAAAGGGCAAAAAAAGAATGACCAAAAAGGAAAAGGCAAAGAAGAAGCGAAATAAGATTCTTTTGATTGCGGCAGAAATTTTAGTGCTCTGTGTTATGGGTGCAGCTCTTTATCTGATTACAAAAACAGATAAGATGGAAGGCACCGAGATCAATGAGGGAGATATTGTAATCAATGAAGAGGTGGCTAATAAGGCTGGAGGCGGTCAGGCCGTTGAGGGTTATCGGGTAATTGCCTTGTTTGGTGTGGATGCCAGAAACGGCGCGCTGGGAAAAGGAACAAGGAGCGATACAATTATGCTGGCGTCTATCAACGAAAGCACCAAGGAGGTCAAGCTTGTTTCCATTTTCCGTGATACTTATCTGAACCTGGGAACCGACAGCTATGGCAAAGCAAATGCTGCTTATGCAAAGGGAGGACCAAAGCAGGCAATCAGCATGTTGAATATGAATCTGGATCTGCAGATTACCGATTATGTTACGGTAGGCTTTGCAGGACTTGTAGATACCATTGATGCTCTGGGCGGCGTTATGATTGACGTAGATGATGCGGAAATCGACCATTTGAACAACTACCAGATTGGGACTTCAGAGGCGCTTGGAAGACAGTACACAAAACTGGCAAATACCGGTTATCAAAACTTAAATGGTATGCAGGCAACCTCTTATTGCCGAATCCGTTATACAAAGGGCGATGATTTCAAACGTGCGGAAAGACAGAGAGAGGTTATTCAGGCAATTGCGGATAAGGCAAAGGAAGCGAATATTTCAACCTTGAACCAGATTGCCAACAGTACCTTTGAGCAGGTTGCTACATCATTGTCGCTTACGGAAATCCTTGCACTGTTAGGAAATATTAACGATTACAAGATTGTAGCAAGCGATGGATTCCCGTTTGAACAGTATCGCACAACCGGAAATGTAGGAAAGGCAAGCTGCGTCATTCCGACAGATTTAAAGACCAACGTATCTGAGCTTCATAAGTTTTTATTTGGCATAGAAAATTATGAGCCATCTTCCAGTGTAAATGAATACAGTCAGAGAGTCAGCCAGGATACAGGAAGGTAAAGAGAGAAAATGACAGGACGGAGCTGTTTTTACAGCGCCGTCCGTTTGTGCAAAGGGAAAATTATGAATAAAGTTGATGTGATCATACCTATCTACAAACCGGACAAGGGTTTTTTTGCGTTAATGGACATGCTTGTAAAGCAGACCGTTCCTGTAGACAGGATTATATTGATGAATACGGAAGAACGGTACTTTAATCAGTTGATTTATGGAACTACATTTAAGGAAAAGTATAAGAATGTAGTAGTTTATCATCATTCCAAACGGGAGTTCGACCATGGAAATACGAGAAACAGGGCGGTAAAGCGTTCGGAGGCGGATGTGTTCATAATGATGACGCAGGATGCCATACCGGCGGATGAGTTTCTTATAGAAAAGCTGTTAGAGCCTTTAAAAAAGGATAAAATTGCTATTTCCTATGCAAGACAGCTTCCTAAGCAGGATGCCTCTGAAATAGAAAGCTTTGTGCGTTCTTTTAATTATCCGGATGAGGATATGGTTAAGTCTGAGGAAGATTTAGAACGGCTTGGAGTAAAAACATATTTTTGTTCGAATGTATGTGCCGCCTATAAGAGAAGTATATTCGTGGAATTAGGTGGCTTTGTAAGGCATACCATTTTTAATGAGGATATGATTTTTGCGGCAAAAGCAGTCAGGGCAGGGTATTCCATTGCATATGCCGCAGGAGCCAGGGTGTATCATTCTCATAATTATACCAATAAGGAACAGTTTAAAAGGAATTTTGATTTGGGCGTCTCCCAGGCGGATCATCCGGAGGTATTTGAAGGAATCCCTTCAGAATCGGAAGGGAAAAAGCTGGTAAAGCTTACAAGGGAGCATTTTCGGAAGGAAAAGAAGCAAAAGGAACTGATTAAATTTTATGTAAATTGCGCCTTCAGGCTGATGGGGTATAAGCTTGGGAAAAATTATAGTAGGCTTCCAAAAGCATTGATTAAAAGGTTTACCATGAATAGAGACTACTGGCGGTATTATCAGATGAAGCGGGAAGTTTCCCGCATTGACGCCACAAAGGGATATGGAAAAAATGCAGACAAAGAAGGAGAATAAGATATGTGCGGAATTGTAGGGTATATCGGAACACAGGCGGCGGCCCCCATAATTTTGGATGGTCTTGCAAAGCTGGAGTATAGAGGATATGATTCCACCGGAATGGCCGTGTTTGACGGCAATAAGATCAATATTACAAAGGCGCCGGGGAGACTGAAGGTGTTAGAGGAGCTGACTCATGGCGGGGAAAGCATGCCAGGGCATGTAGGTGTGGGGCATACCCGCTGGGCTACCCACGGTGTTCCCAACATGACCAATGCCCACCCGCATTTTAATAAAGAAGGTACGATTGCAGTGGTCCACAACGGCATTATCGAAAATTATTTAAAGCTTCGTCATATGCTGGAGGAGAAAGAGTATCAATTTGTTTCGGAAACGGATACAGAAGTGGTGGTACAGCTTTTGGACTATTATTATAGAGGAAATCCGTTAGAGGCCATTACAAAGGTGCTTCATAGGGTGGAAGGCTCTTACGGACTGGGAGTTATTTTTGCAGATCATCCGGACCAGCTTTTTGCAGTGAGGAAGGACAGCCCGTTAATTGTCGGACAGAACGAAACAGGCTGCTTTATTGCATCGGATGTGCCTGCCATCCTGAAATATACGAGAAAAGTATATTATGTGGAAAACCAGGAAATCGTAAGGCTCCGTCAAGATCATATGCACTTTTATACGGAAGATGAAGAAGAAATTACAAAAGAGGCGGTTTATATCGACTGGGATTCCAATGCGGCGGAAAAAGCCGGCTATGAGCATTTTATGCTGAAGGAAATGTATGAGCAGCCAAAGACCGTTGCAGATACACTGCTTCCAAGGCTGAAAGGAAATGATATTGATATAGAAGAGCTTCATATGAGCAATGAAGAGCTTGAGGCTGTAAAAAAGATTCATATTGTAGCCTGCGGTTCCGCTTATCATACAGGAGTAACGGGGAAATATGTGATAGAAGGACTTGCAAGAATACCGGTAGAGGTGGATCTGGCTTCCGAATTCCGTTACCGGAATCCGATTCTGGAAGAAGGAGCCATGGTTGTCGTCATCAGCCAGTCCGGCGAAACGGCAGATACGCTGGCAGCCTTGCGTGAGTCTAAAAAGCGGGGCTTTAAGGTTCTTGGAATCGTAAATGTAGTTGGGAGCTCCATTGCAAGAGAAGCGGATAATGTGATGTATACATGGGCAGGGCCTGAAATAGCAGTGGCTACCACAAAAGCATACAGCGCACAGTTGATTGCACTGTATCTGCTTGCAATGAAAATGGCTCAGGCAAAGAAGACCATTTCCGGTGAAGAGTTTGGGGCAATGATAGAGGATTTAAAAAAGATTCCAGATCAGATCGAGCTGCTGCTTGGCAACAAAGAAAAGATTCAACGCTTTGCCAACCGTTACATCGGTGCAAAGGATATTTTCTTTATCGGAAGGGGAATCGATTATTCCATTTCATTGGAGGGTTCCTTAAAATTAAAGGAGATTTCCTATATTCATTCAGAAGCTTATGCAGCCGGTGAATTAAAGCATGGTACCATTTCCCTGATTGAAGAGGGGACTTTAGTGGCAGCGGTGGCTACCCAGCCGGCTCTTTATGCAAAAACAATCAGCAATATGATAGAAGTAAAGGCAAGAGGAGCATTTTTGCTTGCCGTAACCAATGAGGGGAATAATGAGATTGAAAAGGCGGCGGATTATGTAATCTATATTCCAAAAACCAATGATTATTTTACAAATTCCCTGGCTATCATTCCTTTACAGCTCTTTGGATATTATGTTGCGGTGGGCAAAGGCTGCGATGTGGATAAGCCGAGAAATCTGGCTAAGAGTGTAACTGTAGAGTAAATTGGCTTTCGCTCTCTGATTTTGTCTGCCCGATTGGAATAAACTTCATTTTTTGCACATTTTTTCATCACAAAAAGAACACAATTTCTACTTATACTTTGTTTATCTTATAAGAAAACAGGAAAGAGTAACAAAGGAAAGTATAGGTAGAAAAGAGGTTTTTATTATGTATGAAAATAACAATAATCAGTATCCAAATTACTATGGCTCCTATTCGGGAAATGCAGACACTTCTTCCAATACGGATTCGTCTTTTAGACCGGCCGCTCCCGTTCCGCCGGAGCCCGAAAAAAATAAAAAGAAAAGCGGCTTTTTTGGAAAATTAATAAAAATGGCTTTGTCGGGAGCTGTTTTCGGGCTGTGTGCCGGATGCGTCATGGTAATCATGCTGCATTTAGCGCCGGCGGAATCAAATCAGGAAAAAAGCGAAAGCATGTCCGTTACGGACAATACCAATCATGTCATTGCCGATCAGGATACTATCGGAGACGTAGAAGAAATCAACACAGCGAATATATCGGGCAATACAGTAGTGAGTGATGTGAGCAGTGTAGTAAAAAATACAATGCCTTCCGTAGTATCCATTACGGGAATGTATAAGGTAGAAGAGAATAATTATTTTGGATTCCGTAATTTTATTACAGAATCTGAATCACCAGGCAGCGGTTCCGGTATCATTGTAGGGCAAAATGATACAGAGCTGTTGATTGCAACCAACAATCATGTGGTGGAGGATGCCACTTCCCTGTCCGTTCAGTTCATTGATGATACAACAGCGGATGCGGTGGTAAAGGGAACCAATGCTGATGTGGATCTTGCAGTCATTGCTATTTCGCTGGATAATATTTCAGAGGAGACCAAAGGGGCAATCAAGGTGGCTTCTTTAGGAGATTCTGACGACCTTCAGGTAGGGGAGCCGGCCATTGCCATCGGCAATGCTTTGGGCTACGGACAATCTGTTACTACCGGGGTTATCAGCGCTGTCAATAGAGAATATACAATCGAAGAAAATACAGCAAATCTGATTCAGACGGATGCAGCCATTAATCCGGGCAATTCAGGAGGAGCTTTATTAAATTCAAGTGGAGAAGTAATTGGAATTAATTCCAGCAAGATTGGCGGAAGCGTTATTGAAGGCATGGGATATGCCATTCCCATTTCCACTGCAAAGCCTATTATAGAAGAGCTTATGAGCAAAACCACAAGAGTAAAGGTTGATGAAGCACAAAAGGCATATTTGGGTATTGTGGGAATTAGTGTTACCGATGACGTGCAGGAGGCATATGGGCTTCCGGCAGGTGTTTATGTAACACAGGTATTTGAAGGCACGGGCGCTGCCAATGCAGGTCTTGTAAAAGGCGATATTATCGTGGAATTTGACGGAGAAAAGGTAAGGACCAGGGATGAGCTGTCAGCCTTGTTGGAGTGCTATGAAAAAGGAAGTACCGTTGAAATAAAAATTATGCAGGGAAGTCCTTCGGGATATCAAGAAAAAACCATAACGGTAACGTTAGGAGGCCGTGTGGATTCTTAAGCAGTAAATTAAAAGGAGAATACTATGTCAAACTATTATGATGAAACAGACGAAATCTTTTTCAATGAGGAATTGGAATCAGATGAAGAAGATGATTTCATGGAGGAACAGGAGATTTCGCAGAAGCTTCATAAAGGAGAAGAAAAGGAGTTTGGAGAGGAAGCATTAGAAATTTCAGAAGATGATTATGAAGAGGACAGGGAAGAGGCGGAAATAGAGGCGGATTCCGATTCTGAACAGGAAGGAGCCGAATCGGACAAGGAAGAAGTGGAAGAAGAGGATGACAAGGAATATGAAGACGTATGCTTTGTATGCCGCCGTCCGGAAAGCAAGACAGGCAAGCAGTTTAAGCTTCCCAACAATATCTGCGTGTGCAACGACTGTATGCACAAGACCATGGATGCAGTAAGCCAGTTTGACTATCAGGGAATGCTGAATCCTAACATGATGGGACAGTTTGGGGATATAGATCTGGATAAGATGCAGCAGCAGTTTCCCAATATCAGCTTTGTGAATATCACAGACCTTCAGGGTGAAGGAGGCATTCCCAATAAACAGAAGCTGAAGAAGAAAAAGAAAAAAGAAAAAGCAGAACCGGCCCTTGATATTAAAAATATCCCGGCTCCCCACAAGATCAAGGCTCAGCTGGATGACTATATCGTAGGGCAGGATTATGCCAAAAAGGTAATTTCCGTAGCGGTATACAACCACTATAAAAGAGTGGCAACGGACACTATGGATGAAATAGAGATTGAAAAGTCCAATATGCTGATGATCGGGCCTACAGGCTGCGGTAAGACATATCTTGTAAAAACACTGGCAAGGCTTTTGGATGTACCTCTTGCCATTACGGATGCCACCTCCTTAACGGAGGCAGGATACATTGGTGACGATATAGAAAGCGTTGTTTCCAAGCTGTTGGCAGCAGCGGAAAATGATGTGGAAAAGGCAGAAAGAGGCATTATCTTTATTGATGAAATCGACAAGATTGCCAAAAAGAAAAATACCAATTCCAGAGATGTATCCGGTGAATCAGTGCAGCAGGGAATGTTAAAGCTGTTAGAAGGCGCAGATGTAGAGGTGCCGGTAGGTGCAAACAGTAAAAATGCAATGGTTCCTTTAACTACCATCAATACAAGGAATATTTTATTCATTTGCGGCGGAGCATTTCCGGATTTGGATGAAATCATCAAACAAAGATTAAATAAACAGACATCTATCGGATATAATGCAGATTTAAAGGATAAGTTCGACAAGGAGAAAAATATCCATAAAAACGTGGAAATCGAAGATTTAAAAAAATTCGGCATGATACCGGAGTTCGTAGGTCGTCTTCCCATTGTATTTACCTTAGATGCCCTTACGGAAGAAATGCTGATCCAAATTTTAAAGGAGCCGAAAAATGCTATTTTAAAGCAGTACCAGAAACTGCTTGACTTAGATGAAGTAAAGCTGGAATTTGATGATTCCGCATTAAAGGCTATTGCAAAGAAAGCAATGGAAAAAGATACGGGCGCCAGGGCGCTTCGTGCCATTATTGAGGAATTCATGCTGGATATCATGTATGAGATTCCAAAGGATCAGAATATTGGAAAGGTGACAATTACGGGAGATTATATCAATGGAACCGGCGGGCCGGTGATTGAGATAAGAGGGTAGAGTATTTAGATAAGAGGACGTGGAATCCATTATCATCTTACTGGTGTATCTGTTCAGGTAAAACTGTTATCAGTAATGTGCGTTCTTTTTCAACATTATACTTTAAAAATAGAATTATTTGTGAAAGAAATCGTTCCTGCAGCAGCAGGAACGATTTTTCATATAAGGCAAAAAACAGATAGCTGCATATAATAAAGGGAAAACAATTAGGAAAAGTAAAGCTATGACCTGCAGAGAAAAAATATTATCGAATGATTTTGCGGATTTAATTACAGATTTTATCATTCCGGAAGAATCCTTTGGCGAAAGGCTTGAGTATTGCCAGACAACCTTGGAATCGGATTTGCAGATATCTTATTTTGATCGAAGAAATGTAAATACGCAGGACATTAATGTACTGCGCTATAACTTTATCCCGAAATGCTATAGCATTATGGAGGAAGGAATGCTTATGCCCATGCAGAGGGAGGATTTAGGCAATACCACTTCACAGATGTTTAATCCGGATCCTCTCATCGATTCGGGAATTATTCAGGTTAATAATGCTCCTTTAAATTTAACGGGAAGGGGAGTCATTATTGGTTTTATAGATACGGGGGAACGTGTTATTATAATGTCAAGTTAGTAAGAACCCAATAAAATCAAGGGTTCCCGCTGATTTAGTCCTACAAAAAAATGCCAAATCAAAAGTTATTTGGAGGTAGGATGGGCTCATTTTATTATTCAAAAAACACAACTTGCATTTAATTAACACGCAGTATTTTTGATTTTGACGAAGGGCGTTTTGCGCTCAAAAACTGAATATTGTAAATTTAGACAGGACTAAATTAGCTTTCGACCAAAGTATTGGCAACAGTTTTTACTGTTCTTTGCAAGCTGACTTAGTCCTGCTATATTAGAAAGTTCCTGTATGCCGCCTTACTTCATAGAAACTATGGGGGATTCAGTACAGGAAGAGATAAAAGCAAAAGTAATTGCAGCGTTAACAGAAGCAGGCGTATGTACTCCTGAAAACGTGCAACGTGCGATGGAATCTAAAATCTATGACTTGGCAGATTTGATTGATATTCGTGAATATGTCAGACATATGGAAGAGGATTTGAAAAAGAAAGCGGAGCAGAAAAAAAGGGGTAGCAGGTAATGGGGATTAACGTAAGAATACAGAACCTTAGAAAGCCAGTGGATGTGATTACAGCACAGGTTAAATTGGAAAGGGATTTGAAAAGCTGTATGCGCTGCCGATTCTTTTATGGCAATAACAGTCAGTGTATCTTAAAGAAATGTTTTAGGGAGCATAATAAGCCCAAAGGTTGTATTATATGAATTAAGCATCACAAACAAACCCACGGAGAAAAAACTCCCCCAGACTGGAGATAATATGAATCCATGGCTGTTTGGCGGCATAGGAGCAGTTCTTCTATCAGCAGGGCTTGTTGTTTTCTTCTGGAAACGAAAAAAGGAACGAACAGAAGCATAAATTTCATATTTTGTTTTACAACTGGGCATCTTCCGGCTGAAATACAGGATGAAAGAGAACGGATTTTGTGGTATTATATTGTCATATAGATTACAAAATTTATAGAATCGAGGTGGTCATCATGGAAATGGTGGACTTTAATGGATATGAGCAGAACCAGAGAATGTATGGAGGGACTGCAGGAAGGAAAATGGGGATTTGCTATCGTGGGGATAATTACTTGTTGAAATTTCCCGGAAATTTAAAAGAACAGCATATGAAAAATATCCGCCTGAGCTATTCCAACAGCCCTGTCTGCGAGTATATAGGCTCACAGATATATAAGCTGCTTGGATTTGAAGTACATGATACCCTGCTTGGGATGCGGAATGGGAAAGTGGTCGTTGCCTGTAGGGATTTTCTTGCGGATGGTGACAGACTGTATGAGTTTGATAAAATTAAGGTTACTTTTGAGCCGCATTTTTTAGATTCCAATGGAAATGAAACGAATGGGGTAGGGGCTGATTTATATGAAATCTGCATGACGATACAGGAGCATCCCTTTTTAAAAGATGTGCCGGGAATTCGAGAACATTTTTGGGATATGTTCGTGGTAGATGCCCTGCTGGGGAATCCTGACAGGAACAACAGCAACTGGGGAATTGTTTTGGGGTTAGATGGCAGTAAGAGGATAGCACCTGTTTATGATAATGGGAACTGCCTGAACTGCAAATGGGATGATGGGCAGATGAAAGATATATTGGAAGACCCAGAGAAGTTCACTGCGGAAGCATACAGAGCAAGAAGGTGCATTTTTGAACTGGAAGGAAAACCTGTCAACCCATACCATCTGATGGAACGCATGGAGTATCCGGACTGTTCCGAGGCGGTAAAAAGGATTACGCCGAAGATAGGAACAGCCATGCCGAAAGTCAGGGAGCTGTTGGAAGGGATTCCCATATTGTCTGAGATACAGAAAAAGTATTATATCTCACTTCTGGAAAGCAGATATGAAAACGTGCTTGTTCCATCCTGTCAGAAAATCATTCAAAAAGAGAATCAAATGGAACGGAGTGACTGCAGCAGGAAAGAAAGAGGGGGCAGGTGATATGTATATTGATGAAACTGTGGAAGTCCGGGCGGATTTGCCGAAAGAGCTGTTGGATGATTTTATAGAATTACGGAAGCATTATGAAGCAGATGAATGGTTTGAATTTGGTATGCTCTTTGAACTTGTGGAGGCAAGGACAAAAGCCTATTATCTTGCAGGGAAAATAGGCAGGGAGGATTTGGAGCTCATTTTTAAGAAATATGGGAGTGTATAAATTACAAAAGGAAACAGGAAAAGCCGAGGAGAAGTCCCCGGCTTTTTTTTGCCCTAAAAAGTGAGAAATATGTTAAGAGGAAGATTTTATGATGGATGATGAGGTTTTTAAGAGGGTAGTCGAGGAGAAATTTAGGGATTATCTTTCAGAAAAATGGCTGTAAATATGTGATTAAGAAGAATGTATAG
>CAMWWJ010000023.1 GCA_947177925.1 uncultured Lachnospiraceae bacterium | reverse complement strand
AAACAGCTATATACAAAAGAAATTTAGTGCGAAAAGTTTTTATTCTTCAGAGCTGGCGCTTTTTGTCTTTTTGAGTTTCCCGTGTTTTTGCATGATTAATTATAACAGATTAGGTTACGAAATAAAAAGGGATTTTACAAACTTTGCTACAAAAATCTCACATGGATTAAAACGCCCACAGCAGAAATTTGTCCATCAGATGATTTATGGCATTCTTGCGGGAAACAAAGTGCACTTGAGCGAGATTGCGCGTTCCCTGAAAGAAGATATTACCCTTGTAAAGCGGCACATAAAAGAAGATTATGCGGTGATTGTCATTGATAATTCAGATATTGCAAAACCTGCAAGCCGCAAACTGGAAGCCCCTTCTGAAATACGTGACGGGAGCACCGGTGAGATTACACAGGGTTACCTGACAATTGAAGCGGCAGTGCTGTCCGAATCCGGAAAGATGCCCCTTCCAGTCTACGAAAAAGTTTTTTCAGCAGCAGAAAGCGGATTTGTAAGTGAAACCTATGAGAACCTGCGCATGACTTATGACAAAGACAATGACCATTATTTCCTGAAAGAAAGTACGGATTCCATTAAAGGATACACAAATAAGTATCCAACAGCCAACTCCCATTTCTTTCCGTTTGATGATGCAGATACAAGTGGCAACACAAATTCATTGAACTATGGATTCGGAATGAAAATGGAAATTAATTTCCGTTTGACACCAGACGGTACTATTATTAAAGACACGTCAGGCAATTCCCAAGATATTACGTTTAACTTTTCCGGTGATGACGATATCTGGATTTTCATTGACGGAAAATTAGCTTTAGACATGGGCGGCAGTCATGGTCCCCGTACAGTAGACGAAATGATTCAACTGGCTTCCGGAGTCGGCTTTATCATGCGGCAGGAATCCATTTCAGATTACGGTTCAGTAACATCCGGAAAAGCGGAGCCTGCCAATGGTGCAAAATACAATCTTTTTGCAAGGGGTTCCAATGGCAGCGAAACTCTGGTAGCCGAAGACAGCAGGGTAGCAAACAATGTTATCGGCTTAAAGGATAAACAGCTTGCAAAACTTACCAATAAATTCAGACGGGGCAGCTACATAGTGGTGACCGAAAAAACAAGCTCCATGATGAAAACTCTTTCCGGATTATCCGGCGATGCTGCCGAGCAATTATTAACCGATGTTTTTGACACGAAATATACGATTTACAGCAAAGATGTGGAAGTTTCACAGGCCGACCTGCAGGGTGATACCTACTGGGTAAAAGGAAGCTCCTTAAGCTCTCTAAAGGACCGGCCCGGTGTGGCGGCAAATGATGGAAGAACAGAAAAATTTCCATCAGGCGCTTCAGATATGAATGGCACTCCAATCACCCACACTACCATTACCGAAATGCCGGAAAATGCTATTTTATTCAGAAATTACATCGACACTGACAGTGAAACAATCGAAATGGATTTAAGGGTAAAATACACCAACAGCTTTAAGACCGGGGCAATTGCCATTACAAAGGCATAGGCAGACGGCTCAGCAGCCTTGGATCCAAACACCAGCTACAGCTTCACAGTAACCTTTGACAACGTAGCAGGCTTAAAGCTTGAGGATACTCTGGATGCCTCTTATCAGGTGACAGACGATAACAAGATTCAACAGACCTTTACTTTAAAATCAGGGGAAACAAAAACCTTTACAGGCATTCCTGCCGGAACGGAATACACTATCAGCAAGGCTGCGTCTACTGACGGCAGCACTCTGAAATCGGTAACGGATTCCCTGGCAAGCACTCCAGCTGCAAAGATTTTCAGCCTGCCAAAGACAGGCGGCATCGGAACCATTCTTTATACATTGATTGGTGTTGCATGCATGAGCAGTGTGATTGTATTCTTCTATATAAAAAAGAAAAAGAAGGCATAAAAATGAAGCGGAGAGGTTCGGCATATAGCCGGCCTCTCCTTTTTCCATATTTTGTATTGTGTTTTCCACCGAAAATGAAATATAATGGAAACATGAAAATGATATGATAAAGGAGCTTCGTTATGAAGGATAAATTGATTACGATAGCTGCCTGTCTTGTTTTTCTGGCAGGAGCCGCTATTTTTTGTTATCCTCTTGCTAAGAGCTGGTATTATGACTACAGTACAAACCATGTGCTGGACAGCTATAAGGATGAAATGAAAGGACTTTCCAAACAGACAACTGAAAAAATACAAAAGCCATCCGTATCAATGGACCGTATTTCAGAAAATGAGGATATACTTCCTGATTTATATGAGGAAATGTCCCTATACAATCAAACCCTTTATGAAAACAAGCAAAAAGATCTGACAGATCCTTTTTCCTATGAGTCTGCCAGCTTTGACCTGACCGAATACGGATTGTCCGATAACATCATTGGCTATTTGACCATTCCTTCCATGGATGTGGAACTTCCTGTTTATCTTGGTGCAAATGAGGAAAATCTGGCAAAAGGAGCTGTTCATCTGGGACAGACCTCCTTGCCCATTGGCGGCATCAATACCAATGTGGTATTAGCTGCCCACAGGGGCTATCAGGGAATTCCCATGTTTCGGGATATTCAAAAGCTTAAAATAGGGGATTTGGTTGCCATCACAACTCCCTGGGATACTTTAATCTATCAGGTCTGTAAGACAGAAATCATCCTTCCTGACGAAATCAATAAAATCCTGATTCAGCCGGGTGCAGACATGCTTACTTTATTTACCTGCCATCCTTACCGCCAAAACAGCCATCGGTATGTGGTATATTGTGAGCGGACCTTTGGAGTAGAAATGGATGCTCTCAAAAATGTAGAGGGAGAAACAGATGCCTCTCAAAATTTGGAAGCAGAAACAGAACCTTCTGATAATAGTACACTTCAGACAGAAACCCCAGGAAACGATTCGTCTTCCTTTTCTCAGACGGAAGAGGGGATTTCTTCCTCACAGCAGCAAATTCTGATAGACCGATACGTTCCTATTGCGGGAATCCTATTTTTAGCCATACTATTTATCGTATGCATGATTGGGTTAAAGAAAAAGTAAAAGCAGGCTAATTCAAGCCTGCTTTTTTTAACGTTTTGTAATTGTTAACCACTTCCCTGTAGTAGTTTACAATATGTTGATTTAATTATCACCTAGTTTGCTTTTTGGTTTATAATCAAGGGGTTTTGGTATGAGGACGTAGGGGCTGACACAAACATTATCTAAAAAGAATATAGTTTTTTATTTTCACATATGTTATACTGAAAGTCAAGACAAGTTGCACGGATTTTTATGCCATAAAAAATTAATGGGGTGTAGCTTTTTTGTAATATAACAATATATCTAAATAATAATGCAAAGGAGAGATGCAACAATGACCAAGCACAGAAAAAGGATATTCTGTCTGTTAGCAGCTTTCATGCTTTTAATTACTAACAGCTCCATAATATCCGTTTTCGCCGAGGAAGATACCGCCAAGTCCACGGATACCGTACAATTGGAATCCTCCGATGACGCAGCGCCTTCCACTGAGGCAAAATCAACTAGCGAAGACGTGCCAGCAGATAAGACAAACCCTGTTGGGAAATCAAAATCTGCAGCAGAAATGGATACCACTTCAAAATCCGGCTCCATTTCCGGCAATACTGCTTCTGACACAGAGCAGGATGGGGATATTGCCCCAGGCTCTGCTGAAATTGACCTGAAAGCAGGTGCGGGTAAGCGGACCATTTATTTTGATGCCACCCAGTCTAAGGTGAATTATTCGGATGATGCTGGAAATGTATTACAGGACTCCAATAACAGTATACCCTTTAAAGCTGACGGCTCCAAGGTATATTATTATGCATGGAAAGATGGTACTTCCGAGTCAGACAGCGGCGAGATGGACAAGAAGGACCCCCTTAAGGAAGGAGCCAATACATGGGCAGATGTGTGGTCCAAAGAATTAGATTCAAGATACGACCGTATTGTATTCGCAAGCTATCCTGAGATAAGCTCAACAAATTATCGTGCAGGCGGTTCCTGTACAAAGGAATTAACGATTCCTGATCCTGACGATTTCGCCAGTCCCTGCTTTTATGCAGATAATGGAGACCAGTGTGTGTATAAGGAGCAATGGATGAACGGCAACCGGATTATAAATGACGCTGACAAGCGCAGAGGCGGTTTCTGGGGGGAAGTTCATACGATTACTGACAAAGGAGATAAGATTCCCTATACTCCCACCGGCACAGAGGTTCAGGACAATCATAAATTATATATAAATACTACCTTTTTTGATTATTTTTCCGATAAGGAGCTTAACGGAATCGACAGAGGAAGTATTGGCACAGAATCGTCCCATCCGCCCACATTAGGTTATAATAACAGGACTTACTTAACTCACAAGCTGTTCAATATTGCTTTAAGCGACTATTACAGTAATAATAACGTGAACAATCCTCTATATTTTGGACATTTCCAATGGGTAAAAGATGAGCCTAGTACACCTTATTTTGGGGATATTGGGAACGATTTGAATTTATATGGCTATAAAGACAATAAAGACAAGTTTTATCACATTAATAATTCTGAATATCGGGAAGGTTGTGGTTCCTGTATAGAAGGTGGTAAGCATACTCATAATACCTCAGTTGCCACACAAGGATTAGTATATACTTCCCTGTCAGACGGCGAACTTCAAATGCGTAAAGGTGTAGATGCTCCGTTTTTTAACAAGGACTTTCTAGAAGGTGCAAACTCATTTAATACCAAACTTGGCAAGGTTTATCCTTCCGTATCTTTTCCTTTTACAAAGGACAATGACTATTGGACATTTAACAGCAAAACCACAAACATGAGAATCATGCAAGATAAGGAGAGCAAGGAATATTTTCTAAAGGACTCTGATACCACCGAATCCGGGGATCCAAACAAACGGGTTTTTGGATATACGAGTGGACATAAAACAACAGATGGAAACTTCTTCCCATTTGACGATCCTGACATAACAAACGGCAATGTAAATGCGCTTAACTATGGATTCGGAATGAAAATGGAAATTAATTTCCGTTTGTCACCAGAAGGTACTATTAAAGACATAGACCACAAGGAACTTCCCATAATGTTTAACTTTTCCGGTGATGACGATATCTGGATTTTCATTGACGGTAATCTTGTTCTTGATATAGGTGGTGGCCATGGTGTAGTGAACGGCAATATTAATTTTGCAGATAAAACAGCTACCGTCGGTGGTTTCTTCAATGGTTATAACTCTGCTGTAAAAACCTCCACCGGTGAAGAAGAAACAAATGTTTATCATTTTGACAATATATTCCCCAAGGAAGACAACACGAAACAGCATACCCTGACTATGTATTATATGGAACGGGGACTTTGGGAATCCAATATGTATGTTAGCTTTAACTTCCCGGACAACAATGTATTTTCCGCCGAAAAAGAAGTAAAGACTACCGGCATCAATCCTTTGTTTACTAATGATACTTTCGAAAACAATGTAAAGAACCTTGTTTTTGATTTGGATATCCGCAACCTTGCTACCCATTATGATCCTCTTACAGTAAATGAAATGATTGAACTGGCTTCCGGAGTGGGCTTTATCATGCGGCAGGAATACATTTCAGATTATGGCTCGGTAGATGAAGGAAAAGCGATGCCTGTCAATGGTGCAAAATACAATCTTTTTGCAAAGGATTCCAATGGCAAAGAAACTTCGGTAGGCGACGGTGACGGCAACAGGGTAACAAACGGTGTTATCAGCTTAAAGGATAAACAGCTTGCAAGATTTACCAATAAATTCAGACGGGGCAGCTACATAGTGGTGACCGAAAAAACAAGCTCCATGATGAAAGAACTTTCCGGCTTATCCGGTGCTGATGCCGAGCAATTATTAACCAATGTTTTTGACACGAAATATACGATTTTCAGCAAAGATTTGCCAGTTTCACAGGCCGACCTGAAGCGTAATACCGACTGGGTAACAGGAAGCTACTTAGACTCTCTAGTGGACCGGTCCGGTGTGACGGCAAATGATGGAAGAACAGAAAAATTTCCAGAAAACGTTACAGATATGAATGGCAAGGAAATCACCCACAACACCAAGATTACCGAACGGCCGGAAAATGCTATTTTATTCAGAAATTACATCGACACTGACAGCGAAACAATTGAAATGGATTTAAGGGTAAAATACACCAACAGCTTTAAGACTGGGGCCATTGCCATTGAAAAGGCACAGGCAGACGGCTCAGCAGCCCTGGATCCAAACACCATCTACAGGTTCAAAGTAACCTTTGACAACGTAGCAGGGTTACAGTTGGAAGATGAATGGCTCGACCCTGATCATCCAACAGCAGACAACAGAGAAGACAACTTTATTGAAAAGACCTATGAATTAAAATTAGGAGATGACCCAATAATCCTTACAGGCATTCCTGCTGGAACGAAATACACCATCAAAGAGGAAACTCCTGCTGACGACAGCAAACTGGACTCAGTAAAGGATTCTCTGGCAGGCGCTACGGTTCCTACAGGAGTTGGAAAGGATATTGCTGCGGTTTCCCTTAAAGACAGAGAAGTAAAGGGTACAGTCACAGCAGATGAGATCACTTCCACTGTGCAGACCTTTACCTTCAATAACTATATAGAACCAGAAATCGAGACCGGTGCCATTGCCGTTAAAAAAGCACAGGCAGAAAATTCAGCAGACTTGGATCCAAACACAGAATACAGTTTCTCGATAACCTTTGACAACGTGACTGACCCAAATTGGAATAATACTTCAACGTTTACCTTAAAATTAAATGGTGAAAAAACCTTTACAGGCATTCCTGCTGGAACGAAATACACCATCAAGGAGGAGGAAGATACTCCTGACAAAAGCAAGCTGGAATCGGTAAAGGATTCCCTGGCAGGCGCTACGGTTCCTACAGGAGTTGGAAAGGATATTGCTGCGGTTTCCCTTAAAGACAGAGAAGTAAAGGGTACAGTCACAGCAGATGAGATCACTTCCACTGTGCAGACCTTTACCTTCCATAACTATAAAGAAGAAGCAATCAAGACCGGGGCCATTGCCATTACAAAAGCACAGGCAACAGGCTCAGCAGACTTAGAGGCAGACTACCGCTTCACAATAACCTTTAACAACATGACTGACCCAAATTGGAAGGATACTTTGGATTCTTCTTATCAGGTAGCAGTAGACGGCACAATTCAAAAGACCTTTACTTTAAAATCAGGGAACACAGAAAAAATCGTGGGTATTCCTGCCGGAACGATATACACCATCAAAGAGGAAGCTCCTACTGACGGCAGCACCCTGAAATCGGTTACGGATTCCCTGGCAAACGGTACGGTTCCTACAGGCGTGGGAAAAGATACGGCTACATTTACTGCTAACGTAGTAAGCGGTACAGTAACGGCAGATAATACTACTGCTACTGTCCAGACTTTTACCTTCTATAACATGAAGGAAAAAATACCGGATCCTACACCAGACCCGACTCCGGATCCTACTCCAGTAGAGCCAAAGACAACTTCTATCAAGCTGACTAAGGTGGATGCGAAAGATTCTGACAAAACTTTAAGCGGAGCTACTTTCCGTTTGGAAAAATTAACTTCTGACGGTTCCGTAGACAACGGATTTACTCCACAGGAACTTACCACACCTAAAAACGGCGTTATCACCTTTAAGGGCCTGTCAGATGGTGTTTACCGCCTGAGGGAAACCAAGGCGCCATCCGGTTATGTACTATTGAAAGACCCGGCTGTGATTACTATCAAGGATGGAAAATATACTTTAGAAAATAATGGAGAACGTACCATTACAAATAACACCATTTCCTTTGTTATTAAGAACAACAAGCAGGCAGATCCGCCTAAGGAAACTCCAAAGGATCCACCAAAGGAGGCTCCGAAGAACAACACTCCGATTGCTAAAATCTTCAGCCTGCCAAAGACAGGCGGCATCGGAACCATTCTTTATACGTTGATTGGTGTTGCATGCATGGGCGGTGTAATCGTATTCTTCTATATGAGGAAGAAAAAGAACAGGCAATAAACAAAACAACATAAACTGATGGAATAGGAGAGGCGGCATGATGTCGAACCTCTCCTATATTTTCTTAGGAGATTTGTTATGAAGGACAAACTGGTTACAATAGCTGCCTGATTTTTCTGGCAGGAGCTGCTATTTTTTGTTATCCCCTTGCCATGAATTGGTACTATGACTATCATACCAGCCATGTACTGGACAGCTACAAGAATGAAATCGTATTTCTGGCGATATTGTTTATTGTTTGTATGTTAGGTCTTAGGAAAAAGTAAAAGCAGGCTAATTCAAGCCTGCTTTTTTTAACCGTTTTGTAATCTGTGGACCGATAAGCATTGCAATCACTATTTTAGCCAGATCGCCCGGAATAAAAGGAATAACCCCGGCAATAAGCGCATTTTGGAAGGATAAGCCTGCCTGATATGCCAGCCATACACTACCAAATACGTACATTACCAACGTACCGATTACCATTCCCAAAAAGCCCAGATATATGTTATCCGGCCATTTATCAATAAATAATCCGCAAATAACCGCCATAAACAAAAATCCGATTAAATATCCGCCTGTTGGCCCTAAAAGCTTTCCAGGCCCTCCTGTAAAGGATGAAAAAACCGGAAGTCCCACAAAACCGATCAGCAGATAAATGATATAGCTGATACTGCCCTTTTTCATTCCCAGTATATATACGGAAAAATAAACGGCCAGATTCGTCAAAGAAATCGGCACCGGACTAAAAGGAAGGGGGATGGATAAGGGACCCATCACACAGGTAACCGCCGCCATGACTCCGATCAGAGCAAGAGCTTTCGTATTTCCCTGTGATATGTTGCTTACAGAATCTGATTGTGTATTTGCGTTCATAAATACTTATTGTCCTTTCTTTATGTGTTTTATTGTTTTAGTAAATATGTTGGTTGGAATTGTTAACCACTTTTGAGTATCAGTTTACAATATGTTGGTTTGATTGTCAACCGAATTTGATTATTGGTTTACAGTTAGGCGGGGGTCCTGAAGTGAAAAGAACGATTTCTTTATAAATCGCCCTTGCCAACATTTTCCAAATATACTATAATAACTATGCGCTCCAAAACGGGTAAGCGGTTCGTCTCTTGCCGTATGACTACATACGAGAACTTCCAGAATCAACGGAGGTGATTTTGTGGAAAATACAAAAGAGGATATATCTTTGAGATGTTAGAAACGATTCTCAAGATTGCTGGAATGATAGTTACTGCCACGAGTACTATTGTGAAAGCAATCGACTTAGCAGATAGATTTAGACATCGAAAAAGCAACCGCCCCTCGCCAAAGTAGTGGTTGCTTAGTCGACAGATTTTGTAACTAATATTGAGGCGAACCGTTTGCTTTACGGAGCGCATCTTTTCTGCATTCATTATAATGCATCCCCGCTCAATTTGCAAGAATATTTTTTCCCTCACCCCTCATCCTCCTTCACAATAACCAACCGATTCCTCCCCTCCACAAACTCATACAAAGTCTTATCCATCCTCTTTTTCACCAGATAAATACCCAATCCCCCTGCTTTTCTCTCTTCCAAAATCTCTGTTACATCAGGATCTGGTTTTTCCAATGGGTTATAGGGCATGCCGTCATCTTCAAAATAAATGCTTGCCTCCCTGTCTTTGATCTTACAGCCTACAGTTATTTCATTTGCGCCGCTGTAATAGCATACATTGGAAAAAATCTCATCCATGGCAATTCGGATTTTGGTGGAGGCTTTTTGGGAAAATTGTGCTTTTGTGAGGATGTCATCCACAAAGCGGTTAAATTTTAATATGTTATCTATTTTTGCAGTATCGGTCATGACTGTGTAGCCGTTTCCGTTGTAGCGAAGCGCCAGCATAGTAATATCGTCAAACTGCTCTGCTTCTCCCTGAAAACGGTTTACATCCTTCCACACCTCAAACAGGATATCTTTTGGTTCCTGCTGTTTTATAACCTTCATTAGCTGTTCCAGCCGTCTTTCTCCGTACAGGTTGTTTTGGCTGTCGGTTGCTTCAGTTACTCCGTCGGTATATAAAAATATGGTATCTCCTTGATTGAAACGGATTTCTGACTGGCGGTATTTTGTTTCCTCCATTCCAGCAAGCACAAGGCCGCTTATGGTAGTTTCATAAGTGCAGGTTCCATCAGCCTTTCTGATCAACGGCCTGCAATGTCCTGCATTCACAAAAGTAAGCTTTCCGGTGGATATGGTAAGCACTCCGATCCATGCCGTTACGAACATTCCGTTTTTATTATTTTTACAAAGACTGTCATTGACCTTTTCCACAGCCTGATTTAAGGGCACTCCCTTCACAATATGGCTTCTGAGCAGGGTTCTTGACACTACCATGAACAGTGCCGCCGGCACTCCTTTCCCGGATACATCTGCCATAATCAGCGCCAAATGGTCATCATCTAACAGGAAGAAATCATAAAAATCTCCTCCCACTCCCTTTGCAGGCGTCATAATGGCATATAAGGAAAATTCATCCCTGTCCTCATACGCATTTTTTGCATTTGGAAGCATATCCGCCTGTAGCTGGGAGGCAACCTGTATCTCTGTGCGGATGCGTTCCTTTTCTGCCGTCACTGAATTCAGGCTTTGAATATATTGACGTATCTGATCCGTCATATGATTAAAAGCATTGCCTAAATCTTCTATTTCATCTCCGGTTGCAATATCGATTCTGTAGTCCAGATTTCCGCCGTCGATTTTTGCCACTTCGTTCGTGAGCCTTCTGATTGGCCCGGTAATTTTTCCGGTAAACAATGTGCTGATTATACCAATCAACACTGCCACGGCTGCTACCATTGCCATAAAGAGCATGAGCATCCTTCTGATGGCTCCATCCTGTACCTGTGCGGCATTTTTTGTAAGCTGGAGAATCATATTCTGGCTTTCTTTGGCGGGAGCTACTACCTCTTCCACATCCATTACGGTAACGAAGCTCCATCCCAGATTTTTTAAAGGTGCATAGGCAAGATATACCTCTCTGCCGTCAATAAACAGCTTTCCCATTCCGGTTTTGCCCGCTACCATATCCTTTGCCATATGAGCAAGCTGCTGGTTTTTACTCATGCGCAGATCCACATTTTCTTCCGCATAGGCTGCCGTCTCGCCTTCTTTCATAAGGGAAACCATTACCTGCCCCTTTTCATTCAGTAGAAAGGCATAGCCTTTTTCTCCAATGGTAGTATTCCACACTGCCTCATTGACTGTTTCCAGATAAGAACCTACCCCCGCCACTGCTACGATCTGTCCGTTATGGTATACGGGCTGGGCACAGACAATGCAATCTCCCCCTTCATGTATATCCTTAATCACATCGGTATAAACCACTTCCCCGGAGCCTGCCTGCTTTGCCCTTTGATACCATTGCCTCGTATTGGCTTCATAAAAGGAAGGCGTTTCTAACCCCTCCTCAAATTTCGTATAAGAAATGTAATCCGCCTGAATCATCCATCCGGTTTCGGTTGCCACATAGGTAGAGGATATCATTTCACTATTGGCATTGTATTGCAGCAGCATATCCTGTATATTGCCCAGCTTTAACAGCTCCTTTGTTTCTTCCTCTGTTGGAGCCTGCAGTTTTTCTGAGCAGAGCAGTTGGGTGGCAATGGCAGCCTCTCCAACCTTTGGAGGCGACACTGTCCGGTCTGGATAGCTGTCCGGGTCTGCATATATTTTTTCTGCCTGACCAGCAATTCCATGTAGACAGGCCGTTACAGCCCCAAACTTTTCCTCTATGTAATCTGCCTTTTCCACTGCGATTGCCTGAAGCTGTTCACCTGCCATATTTTCCAAGGCTTCTTCTGCATCCTCAGCAGCAGTTTTCCCCAGTTCTTTACTTGTATCAGCAGAGATATCCTTCATGGAATACAGACTCCAGATACTGACAATTCCCATTAAAAGCATTGCCAGAAATACCATGGAAAGCAATAATTTTGTTACTTTTCTGCCAATCTGCTTTTTCTTTCCTGCCATATTTTTTCCTTTCTGTATGGTAGATCATTACGGTACTTGACTGTCCTTATAATTATCTTTTATTTTATACTGCTGTTCATAGCATACACGTACATAATAAAGTAACGAGGCAAATTCACCACTCACCGCATAATCTTCAAAATAAATAACTGTTTCTCCCGGATTATGTAGTATGATATACTCCTTTTCACTGCATAAGGGCTTTAATCCTGTAAAAAAATACCCCATATTTTCCAGGCATTCATATGCCCATACTGCATAGGGGTCACTACAGTTTAAGAAAATATTGGAGGTCTGCTTTCCCTGTAACGGAAACCTTGCGTGTATGGCTCCAATGCGCTGCTTTAAATCCCGGCCTGCCCAGTATATTCTGATTTCCAGGCTGCTCTGCACTTCATCATTGATATAAGAAATGTTGCTTTTTTCAGGAATTTTCTCTTGCACACAGCAGGTCTCTTTTTCCGGGGCAAACTGATATGCTGCTTTTGCACTTTCATAAACTGCCCGGCAAAAGGCCTGGTGCTTTCGTGGAATATAAAGCATGCCCGCATCCTTTTTTCCAAGTGGCATAATCTGTACCGCCTGAGAATGCTTTATGTTCCTGCCATTCTGATAAGAATGGACGATTTTCTCCATGTCAAATACATTTAATACAAAGCCTGCTGCCCTGAGTCCAAGCCGGTAAAGAAGCACCTGGGTAATGGGATGAAATGTTACCGGAAGGCAATATGCTGCCGAATAGGAGCGTGACAAAAGTATTTCCATGCCATATTCAAAAAACGGCATTGCCAGCCCCCATCCTCTGTATTTTTTACGAAAGATCTGGGAAGCGATTTCGCACATTGCTTCTTCCGGATAAAATTGCTTTAAAATCAACATTCCTGCAATTTCCCCGGACATTGTCTGTGCAACGAGAAAGGTAATGTTTCCTTCTTCGGCCTGCTTTTTTATGTATTCCGACCGATAAAAGCCTCTTTTAAAATAGGTTTCCCCATATTCATCACGAATACAGGCAATCATTCCGCCTTCATCCCCCTGCCGGTATTCACGGAGCCGTAATGTAAGACATTCTCCCTTATTATTTTTCAGCTGTATCTGTTTTTCCGGATTCATTTTTGTTCTGCCTCCTTTTCTTATTGGATTGTCAGTATGTCCGTAAATCCGGTAATGGTAAAGACTTCCATGATGTCTTCATTTACATTGCAGACTACCATTGTTCCATCTTTTGCTTTCATTTCCTTGGATGCAGCCAGCAATACTCTCAGCCCTGCCGAAGACAGATATTCCAGTTCCAGAAAGTCCATGAATAGCTCCGTAGTATCTTCCAGACTGCCTTTTAATGTCTCTTCCAGTTTTGACGCCGTAGTAGTATCCAGCCTTCCCTTTAATGCCAGTGTCAGCTTTTTTTCATTTCTTGTTACCTCTATCTTCAAATCCTATCATCCTTTCTACGTTTCCTCCTCCCATGCAGGCTTCCTTGCAAACCCCACATGATAGGTGATTTTTTCCATAGTCAGCTCATGTTCTCCTATCAGATACCGTCCAATCGTAATATCCTTTCCTATAATAATTCCCTTCGGATAGTCATTCAGGCAGCGGTTTAACAACGCTGCCTGTTCTTCTCTCGACTGATCCGAAAGGGGATTGTTGGGATTGACGCTTCCAATGGAGACCAGCTTGACGTAATGGATGTCTGTAATGGCTGTTTTTTTATCTTCTCTCATCGTCATTCTCCAGTTTTTAACTTATCTCTTTCTGCTACTCTTTACTATCTGCAGCAGTCCCGGTCTTTCCTGCAATGGCATCATTATATTCCTGTTTTTTAGAAGACAATTCCGTCTCAATCTGGCTTACGCGGATTTGTGAGGCTATTGCATTTTTCTGGGTGGATTCCAGTGCCTTATAACAGCTTTCTTCTTCTCCATATGATATGACTTTTTCTTCTTTCAGAGCCTTTAATGCAAAAAGCTCCGATACTCCCTCTTTACCTGTATCCGGATTATCTGCAAGCATTTTAATAAAATCCGCCGCCTGATTCTTTAACATATTCCAGCTCTGGTTCACTTCGTCCATAGCCTGCCCATAGACAATTTCTGTCTGATCTCCCTGTTCTTTTTCCCTGCTCTCATCTTTTTTTAAGGAGTTTATCAGGCGCAGCATATTGCTCTGGTATATATTTTGCTGTGTAGAAGCAATCTTCTTTAGCTGCCGGATATCATTGTCCAATCCGTCCTGTGCTGCACTTAAGCGTTTCTCAATCTGGCTGATTTCCTGACGCAACCCTTTTAAACGCTCTGCCTTTAATCTTGCATCCTCTGCCAGATTCTGTCCATTTCCATCCTTTATGGTGGAATTCACCAATGACGGGGAAATATTGACTGCCATCATATCCAGCACCCTTGCAAGCCCTTCCGGTATGCCATGATTGGCCGCCCGTACATCCACATGATACTTTGCAGAATTATCCGAGCTTCTTGTATGAGAGCTGTGGGCACTGACACTTCCGCTGACACTGACTTTTGCCCATCCCACGCCTAATGATCCTGTTACCGTTGCGCCTACATCCATGCCCATATCCCGTTTCTCACTTTGCTTTACCTCCATATCAAAAAGGATATTCACCTCATCCACCTGCAGGTTGGGAATGGGCACGATAGCCAGTATCGGCACATCCACCTTCATTTCATCCAGGTTACTGGTTCCGTCTTCATTGACACTTCGCTGCTGATACATAAATTTTACGGTACGGGCATTGTTATTTTTATCAAATCCAACGCAATTGATGAAATCCGCTGTGGAATTAGCCAGTGAAATACTGGCATCTGCTGCTGCCACCAAAGGGGCGCCAATTAACTTATCCATTTCTAATCCTGCAAATTGTTCTGCAATTGCCATAAAATTACCTTCTTTCTTAATAAAATATAATTATATTTTTCGCTGCACTGTCATAAGAAAATGAAGCAGACATGTCTTGATTTTTTTCATTATCAGGAATTGTCTTTTTTTCTCAGGATATACCACTTCCGTCAGAGTAATATCCTCTATCCAAAGCACCTGTTCCTGTATAGAACTTTCCTCTTCTGTCTCACAAAACAGCCTTATATTTAAATCTTCCCTTAATTCCACAGCATATAAATCCAGACACTTTCTTATTTTTTCCCTTCTTTTTTGTTCCCTTCTACTCATAATCCTTATTCAGCCCGAATTCAATTTCCCTGTTCATGATCTTCTCCTGATATTCCATGATCCGGTTGGTAATATTGGACTGTGCCATCAAATACTTATCCTTGTCAAATTCCCGGGTATTCTCTTCAAAGGCATCCCTGCTGATCTGCTGCAGTCTTTCCTGTTTGTCTATCATGTCGGAAATTTTCTGATAAAGTTGCTTTAGTTTCTTTACCTTTGCCTTCATCTTACTCACATCCTGCCACAAATTCTTCTGATCATCAGAGCCTAAGTTGCCGTCCACCGCAACCGGTGTGGTATCAAGCTGCTTTGCCACCTGATTGGCGCTTAAAAGGTCTGTCAGGCGAAGGATTCCTTCGGTTGCGGGAATGGAGCATACCTTCATCTTATAGGAAACCCTTGGCAGGAAATCACTGTCCCGCTGCTCCGGAGAACAGATGCGGGCATTGATTTTACATGCTCCTTTCCCTTCATTTACCACCCTTACCTCTGTGGAAAAGTCGATTTCCGCCTTTTCCACATTTAGGTTCGTCAAAGGGATGATGGAAAGCAAGGGCACCTGCATCTGCATATTGTCCACGCTGTAGCCCTCTTCCCCCTCCGGTCTTACCTGATCATACGCAATATTGATATTGTTAAGGCGGATTGTCTCTTCCTGCCCGTTCTGGCAAATGACGCCCATGCTTTTTATGGCATCTACTATCTGGGATCGAAGCTGCTGGTTTGATTTTGCCAGTGCGTGTAAAGGTGCATATACCAAATCGTCCAGCAAAATAAAATCGCTGTCTTTGTAGCCCTCCCATCTTTGCTTTTCTTCCTGACTGGATATTTCTTTTTGATTATTTGATTCTAAAGCCATTCCGGTAAGTTTTCCTTTCTATTCTATAAAATAAAATGCTTCCGTCAGCTTAAAAATAATTCCCTCTCTTCCTGCCTGCGCTTTGTCAGCCCGGCTAACACCTTTCCGCCACCTTTGTTATATAGGAGCAGTTTCTCCGCTATAGTGGCGGCATCCCTGCCGGATACCAGCTTTTGCAGGCTGCCGTTTCCGCAATTGTATGTAAAAGAGGTGAGGGCATCAAACTGGTTCTGGTTCAGGGGAAAAGTGATAAGACCTTTTTTCCGGCAGTTATTTACATAATCACCATATTTTTTTAAGTCTTCCTTTAACAGTGCCTTTGCTGCCTGATTGGATGGCAGGGTATCTCCTTGTTTTACCCCCATGGTATGGCCGTAGCCAATTGTCCATACTCCGGCAGGGCACTTATAAGCTGCAAGCCTGCATCCTTCATATTTGGCAACAAGCTCCACTCCCTTTTCGGAAATGCTCAGTTTTCCATCTGCTACAGGCAGTTTTCCGGCCTGCTGCTCCTGCTGTGGCTTTGGCTGCTCCGATTGAGAAGCCTGTGTCGCTTCCCGGAATGCGTCTGCCGCCGCAACAAGATATTTTATATGTACCGGGCTGCAGATAGAGCTCGTTCCACTGACATTCTTATCAATTACCGCTCTGTCACCTGACACCGATTTCACAATCCATAGATCCTTTTTTACCCAGTCCGGCATTGTCTTTCCAGTGTAATAAACTGCATCCGGTGCAATTCTTACCGTATCTCCCGGCTGAATGGAGTCCTTTGCGGTGGACTTGGAGGCAGGGACGGTATCAGGCTGCTGCACTGCTCCCTGCGAGTCCTTTCTGTTTTTGTCCATTTCCTGCTTTACTGCTTTTCGAAAACCGTCCATCGTATAAGCTGTGTTTAATCCCTTCCATAAGTGTTCCGGATCGCCATGTCCGGAAGCAATACCTCTTCCATGCCCTTCCTTATGGCTTATAATGACACCGTCTGCAAGAGGGTCCAGGTTGTATTTCTTACAGAGAAAAGCAAATAATTTCACGGCGGCTTCATAAGTACGTTTTACAAGGGCTCCTGCTTCCTCCTGATTGGAGCAGGTAAAGGAAGCGCCCTGGGTGTACTTTATGCAGGCAGGCTCGCACATCTCCACCCCAATATGGGTGCTATTAGCATTTCCGCCACAATGCCATGCACGATGATCCCAGGGAAGGGTCTGGTATACCTGTCCTGTATTTCCGTCAATAAAGGCATGGACACATGCCCGGCTTGCATTTGGAGAATTCCACTGCCCTACAAAGGCATTTGCCGAGGGCTGGGGACATCCTACACTATGAAGCATCAGCCCGCTGACCTTTATTTTTTTTCCTGCCTTATAGCAGGGGTTGTTGGTTAGTATCTTTTCCATAATTTCCAGTTCCATGCTGTTTTCCTCCTTTTGCTTTCTTTTTTGCATATCTTAATACTTTTGCAGGGATTTTGGGGAAATTGGGCATGATTTTGGGGATTTTTGGGCATAGCCTTTTGATGACAGCTGCTTTTGGGTACAAAAAAATCGCCACCTTTAAAAAGTGACGATTTCTAAAATAATTCTATTATTGGTGAATAAGCCAACTGTAATCCTTACGGCAATCAAGGATATAATCCACATAGACCGCTAATTCTTTTTCATTTTCTTATAAAGAAAAAGACTGAAAATAAATCCAGGTATCGTGATAAGCAATAAGCGGACCGGACTCTCCAACGCAATGCCGGAAAGCTTTTCTTCCGAATATGCCATGCCAGGTATAGATAAGCCGGAAAAGGTATTAAATGCTGCATGCATAAATGCGGGCGCCCATACAGAGCCTGTCTTTTTTGTGATATAAAATAGAATGGTGCCCGTTGCAATCGTATCTATCGTAAAGACAAGAAAACCGCTCCATGGCTCTAAAAAGTATCCATGTCCGAAATTATGCCCCGCATAAATTGCCGGAAAATGCCAGGCTCCCCATATAATGCCGCCCATAATAACTGCTTTTGTTGTTCCGTAAAGTTCTTCCAGCTTAGGGTACAAATAGGTTCTCCAGCCGATTTCTTCCCCCAATGCGCCAAAGGAAATTAGAAAGGAACTGGATATTCCTGCAAAGGGAATCAAAATAAGCTGTTTTTTTGAAATGCCAAGTGTTTCTAATAGTTCATCTAATGCTGTAAGGTCAAATGCCTGAGGGAAAACAGCATAATAGAACAATGTTCCCAAATCCCAATACAGAATAGGTATGATAAAAGCAAGAAGAAACCAGATCCATTTTTTATTTTTGAAATCTATCCCCAGCATAAGGGAATTTTCTCCGGTAACCGGAAGTCCTTCTTTTGTGATTTTCCTTGTAATGATTACTGCTATTGCAGGAGCCAGCATACTTAAGGTTAAAATAAATCCCATTGCCCCGTCCTCATAGTCTCCTCCAAAAAGAAGGTAGCCAATCGTCATTCCCCAGACAGCCCCAAACGTAATCAGCAAATATATTCCTATTCTTTTCTTAGTCATTCTCCCACTCCTTTCTTAAAAAAAGCAGACAGGAAATCCGATAGGATAAATAATACATACC
>CAMWWJ010000022.1 GCA_947177925.1 uncultured Lachnospiraceae bacterium | reverse complement strand
TTTGGAATAGAGGCTTTCGGGTAATCTGGTTGTTAAAAATGGGGAAACTCAAAAAAACTTTGTATGTTTACAAATAGTTTTAAATACCGTATAATCTAGTGAAGAGGTGAAAAACAGATGGAAATCGTAACAGAAGATTTATTAAACAGCATACTGGAAAGTCTGGAACGAATCGACTATGTAAAAACAGAAGACATTCCAAACATAGATTTATACATGGATCAGGTCACGACTTTTATGGACACGAAGATGAAAAGCACAGCAAGACATCCGGAGGAAGATAAGATCCTGACCAAAACGATGATCAATAATTATGCAAAAAACAATTTACTGCCTCCTCCCGTAAAAAAGAAATATACAAAGGAACATATGCTGCTCCTTATTTTTATATACTATTTTAAGGGAATCTTATCCATAGGCGATATCAGCAAGCTTTTGGAGCCTTTAACCGGGCGGTTTTTTTATGAAAAAGAGGGACTTGGTTTAGAGGACATATATAATGAGGTCTTCAGCCTGGAAAGAGCAGAAATAGAACGGATGAAAGAAGACGTTGTCGAAAAGTTTAGGAAGGCGGAAGAGACCTTTTTAGAGGCGCCGGAGGAGAGCCGGGAATTTCTGCAGCAGTTTGCTTTTATCTGTATGCTGAGCTTTGACGTATACGTAAAAAAGCAGATGATTGAAAAAATGATCGATAATATGGGAAAGTCCGGGACCGAAGGCAAGGCAGCAGGAAAGAAGGAGCCTAAGGAAAAAAATAAAGAAAAATAGAAAGAGATTAGCGGTTATGCCAGATGGAATTACAATTGTATTAGACCCGGGGCATGGTGGAGACAACCTGGGACTGAATCATAACGGACACATTGAGAAGGAAATGAACCTGATCGTTGCCAATGCCATGCGGGACGAACTTTTGAAATATGATCATGTGAATGTATATTTGACAAATGAAGATGCCAGGGGGATGTCCTTAAAGGATCGTGCCCGGTATGGAAAGGAAGCAGGGGCTGATGTTCTCATCAGCCTTCATTTTAACATGTCCGAAGAACATACCAATTTCGGTTCTGAGGTATGGGTTCCTTCCAAGGGACTTGCCTACCGGCAGATGCGTTCTTTGGGAGATATCTTTTTAGAAGAATTTGAAGGAATCGGTCTTCATACAAGAGGGGTAAAGACCAGGCTCAATGACCGGGGCACGGATTACTATGGGATTATCCGAGAGTCTGCGGCACTGGATATTCCAGCTATGATAGTGGAGCATTGCTATGCGGATTATAAGACCGATACGCCTTACATAGAAACCAAAGAAGATTTGCAGAGGTTCGGGCAGCTGGATGCAAGGGCTGTGGCAAAGTACTATGGGCTCAAGTCGGAAGTTTTGGGCGTGGATTACAGCAACTATGTAAAAAACGGCTATTACATACCGGAGGAGCCCATTGGAAGCGATACAACGGGACCGGTGGATGCCAGGATCACCATGATTTCTTCTACGGAGATTTCTACGGAGAACGAAGAGCAGGAAAAAGAGCAGGGGATGACTGCCAGCTTTCTGCTTTCCGCAAGGGAGGAAGAAAGCAAGATCGCATACTATTCTTACAGCCTTGACGGGGGAGAAACCTACTCAGAGCTGCTGCCCTGGCAGGGAAGTGATGGCAGCATGATTGCAAGCATTGAGGGAATCAGGCAGGGAGACCGGCTGGTTGCCAAAATCTATAATGGACATACGGTAGGAAGTGAAACGAATCTATTAAAATTCGGAGAGCCTGTTTTAGAAACGGAAACAGGAGAAGAGGAAGAAGGAGAGGAAGTTTTACCGGAGAATCGTGAGGAAACGGAAGGAAGCTCTTTTGCAAGGTCCTTTTGGGGAAGGGATGAAGCGTCTGCTTCCAATTATAAAAAGAACATGTCCATCTTCCTTGTCATGGTCTTGATCATCGCTTTTTTATTAGGCGTTACGCTGCATGTGCAGGGAAAAAAAGAAAAGATAAAAAAGACCATTGCCATTTATCTGGGAGCAGCCCTTTTCCTGTTTGGTGCGGTTCATGGCATTCATATGTTTGGTATGAATCAGATGAACAACAAAGTAGAAACAATTGCCGGAATGGAAGCGGAAGGGGAAGCGCCATTAAAGGAGCAGGAAAAAGAAGAACAGGAACCGGTTTTATTGGAGAGCTTTTTGAAGGAAGAGGATAAAATGTCCCAGGAAGAGGCAAATGTATTGCTGGAGCAGAAAAAGCAGACCGAAATCGTATATGACATAGCGGAAGGCTACCTGCGTGTGGAAACCTTGGAGGATGTGCCGAGAAATCAGTATGATTTCAGTTTTCTTACGGAAGAAAACGGTTATAAGGCATATAAGGATGACAAAGGCATTTCGGCAATCCGCGGCATTGATGCTTCAAAATTTCAAGGAAGCATCGACTGGCAGGCTGTTAAGGAAAGCGGAATGGAATTTGCCATGATACGAATTGGAATCCGGGGCTATGAATCGGGAGAGATGGTAGTAGATGAAAGATTTTATGAGAATCTTCAAAATGCCCAGGCGGCAGGCTTAAAAACAGGAGTCTATTTCTTTTCGACAGCAATTACGGAAGAAGAAGCTGTGGAAGAAGCAGAATTTGTATTAAGCAAGTTGGAAGGTCATCAGATCGACATGCCAATTGTATTTGACACGGAACCTATTTACTATGCAGAAGCAAGGACAGACGAACTGACTCCCATGGAGCTGACCAATATTACCATTGCATTTTGCGAGAGAATCAAACAATCCGGCTATACGCCCATGATTTATGCAAACGCCAAAAGGCTTACCACGGTACTGCGCTTAGAGAAGCTGTCTGACTACGAGCTTTGGTATGCGGATTATCAGGAAAAACCTCTGTATCCCTATCAATATAAAATGTGGCAGTATACAGAAAAGGGAACGGTGCCCGGAGTTTCTGGGAATGTGGATATTAACTTGTATTTTTCTGAAGGTAATGGCTGAGCGGACGCAACAGCGGGATGAGAGTGGATTTGCTTCGGTGTTTTGAATGGCGCTTTTTCTAAACAGCCTTGAGAAGGGTATGGATGCCGTCCGTGGCAATTCTCTTAAGATCCCTCTAAAACAGATTGATATAGCTTTCCCATACATAGGGCATTTCCATAACCAGTAGGAGCCGGCAGCTTATTTTATATAGAAGTCTTTTGGGCCTTGATGAAGGCGTCAGTCCTTACGCACCGTATTTTGGTGCGTTAGTACTGCTACGTCTTCATAGAGCGAGAGCGTGCCCGCAAGACTTCTATATAAAATAAGCTGCCGGCTCCTACGTCCCTCCTATCCAAATCCCCCATACTTCAAAAAATTTTCAATGAAAAATTGTAAAAATCTCAGAAAACCCCTTGCATTTTCAAAAAACAAGTGCTATCCTATGGTAGAACTTAATATGCTTGCATAAAGAGTGGACACAAGTCCACTCTTTTTATATGATTTTCATTTCAGTACAAAAAAGGAGTAAAGCCTATGTCAAAAAAAGAAAGCTATGAGGCAAGAACGGAAGAGCTGCTTCTTCCTATTGTGGAAGCAAACGGCTTTGAGCTGGTGGACGTGGAATATGTAAAGGAAGGAAGCAACTGGTACCTTCGTGCATACATTGATAAGCCGGGAGGGATTACCATTGACGATTGCGAGCTGGTAAGTCGTGCCTTGTCGGAAATATTGGACAGAGAGGATTATATAAGTGAGGCTTACATACTGGAGGTAAGCAGCCCAGGGCTTTTGCGTCCAATCAAAAAGGAAAAAGATTATGAAAGGAATCTGGAGAAGCAGGTGGAAATCCGGACCTATAAAATGGTGGATAAGAAGAAGGAATTTGTAGGAACCTTAACTGCTTTTGATAAGGATACAGTTACCATACTGGAAGAAGGACAGGAGCGGGTATTTGAGAAATCCCAGATTTCCCTGATTCGCCCTTATGTGGAATTCTAGGATGGCAGGTATGATACAGGCAATAGATAAAGAAATAAAAAATATTCAAACCAGATTAATCAGATATAGGAGGATAAGAGAAGAAAATGAACAAGGAACTTATGGAAGCGCTGAATATTTTGGAAAAGGAAAAGGAAATCAGTAAAGAAACCCTTTTTGAAGCCATTGAAAATTCACTTTTGACTGCGTGTAAGAACCATTTTGGAAAAGCGGACAATATTGTGGTGGAAATGAACCGTGAAACCTGTGACTTTCTCGTAACAGCAGAAAAGACCGTGGTGGAAGAGGTGGAGGATGACTGCCTTGAGATTTCTTTGGAGGATGCAAAGAATTATAAGAAAAATCCGGAGCTGGGTGAGACTATAAAAGTAGAAATTCGTTCCAAAGAATTTGGACGTATTGCAACCCAGAATGCGAAAAACGTGATTTTACAGAAAATCCGGGAAGAAGAAAGAAGTGTTATCTACAATCAGTATTTTGAAAAAGAAAAAGATGTGATTACTGGTATCGTACAACGATATGTGGGAAGAAACATCAGCATCAATTTAGGAAAGGCAGATGCCATCTTAAATGAAAGCGAACAGGTAAAGGGAGAATATTTTAAGCCTACCGAGAGAATTAAGGTATATATACTGGAAGTAAAGAATACACCAAAAGGACCCCGCATTTTAGTAAGCCGTACCCACCCGGAACTGGTAAAGCGCCTGTTTGAATCAGAGGTGGCGGAAATTGCTGATGGAACAGTTGAAATCATGAGCATTGCAAGGGAAGCGGGAAGCCGTACAAAAATGGCAGTATGGTCAAAGGACCCTAACGTAGATCCGGTAGGAGCCTGTGTGGGCTTAAACGGAGCCAGAGTAAATTCCATTGTAGAGGAATTGCGGGGAGAAAAAATCGACATTATCAACTGGGATGAAAATCCGGGCAACCTGATTCAAAATGCATTGTCTCCTGCCAAGATTGTAGCGGTATTTGCCGATCCGGAAGAAAAAACCGCAAAAGTGGTAGTGCCGGATTATCAGTTATCACTGGCAATCGGTAAGGAAGGACAGAACGCAAGGCTTGCAGCAAGACTGACCGGATACAAGATCGATATTAAGAGCGAGACTCAGGCAAAGGATGCGGAAGGCTTCCGTTATGAAGATTACATGGATGACGAATATGAGGAATATGACGGCGAAGAGTATGAGGAAGGATATGCAGAAGAATATCCGGAGGAATACGAAGAGTCCTATGAGGAAGCGCCTGTAGTGGAAGAGGAACAGGAATGAGTAAAAAAATCCCTTTAAGACAATGCGTTGGCTGTGGTGAAATGAAAAGCAAAAAAGAAATGCTTCGTATTTTAAAAACCACAGAAAATGAATTTGTTTTAGATAAAACCGGAAAGAAAAACGGAAGAGGCGCATATCTTTGTAATTCCAGAGAATGTTTATTGAAAGCAAGGAAAAGCAAAGGCCTGGAACGTTCTTTCAAAATGAGTATTCCAAATGAGGTATACGATAATCTGCAAAAGGAGTTTGAAGAGGACTGTGAAGAATAAAGTATTTTCCCTGCTTGGAATTGCCAATCGGGGACGGAATCTGGTGAGCGGCGAATTCATGACAGAAAAGATGGTGAAATCTTATAAAGCATACATGGTGATCGTGGCAGAGGATGCATCGGACAATACAAAGAAAATGTTTCGGAATATGTGTGATTTTTACAAGGTTTCCTATTATGTTTTCGGAACGAAAGAAGAACTGGGACACAGCCTTGGAAAAGAAATGAGAGCTTCACTGGCAGTTACGGATCAGGGACTTGCGGATGCCATAAAAAAGCATCTGCAGACAGTATAGAAAGAATCGGAGGTAGTAAGCATGGCCAAAATGAAAATATATGAACTGGCAAAAGAAATAGATAAAACAAACAAGGAAATTCTTACCTTTCTGGCGGAGAAAGGAATTGAAGCCAAAAGCCATATGAACACCATAGAAGAAGACACCGTGGAAATGGTAAGAAAAGCTTTTTCCGTCAATAAAGAAACTCCTAAGGAGACAGCTCCAAAAGCGGAAGCAAGAACAGAAGCAAAGTCGGAGCCCGCAAAGAAAAAGAAGAGCATCATTTTTGTGAGCAATCCCCATAATAGTAAAATGCCGGGAGCCAGACCACAGGGCGGTGGACAAAAATCCCAGGGGGGACAGAGAACGCAGAAAAACAGACCAGGTAAGCCGGCAGAAAAAGAACTGAATCCATTCAGACCTCAGGTACCAAAGCCTGTTGTAAAGCCTGTAGTGATAGAAAGAACAGAGCCGGCAGCGTCTTCCAATGATACAAGAAGAACTGCACAAAAAAATGACAATCAAAGGCAGGAGCAGTCCAGGAATCATTACCGCCAGGACGGAAACCATCAGCCACAGGGAATGGGACGAGGCAATGGAAACAGTGAAAGAAACAATAATCAGGGCTATCAGAAAAATAACGATAATCGCAGAGACGGTGCACCTAACAGGGGTGGCAATAAGCCTTATAATAATAATGATAGAGGCGGCAGACCAAATGCAGGGGAGAAGACTAACTACAAAAAACCTCAACCTCAGAAGCCGTTCTCTGACGCTCCCATGGGGGAACCGGAAAAGCGCAGGGATGAAGAAAAGCGCAGACAAGGGCAGGAACGCGACAAGCGCAGCAAAAAGGATCTGATTTACGAAGAGGATAATGCAAACATCAAAGGCAAGAACAAAGCCGGCAAGTTTATCAAGCCGGAAAAGAAAGTGGAAGAAAAGGCAGAAGAGCAAATCAAGGTAATCACTCTTCCAGAAAGCCTGACCATTAAGGAACTGGCAGAAAAGATGAAGATTCAGCCTTCCGCAATTGTGAAAAAGCTGTTCCTTCAGGGACAGATTGTTACGGTAAATCAGGAAATCGATTATGAAACCGCTGAAGAAATTGCAATTGAGTATGAGATTATCTGTGAAAAAGAAGTAAAAGTAGACGTAATTGAAGAGCTTTTGAAAGAGGAAGAAGAGGCAGAAGAAAACATGGAAGTACGTCCCCCGGTTATTTGCGTTATGGGACACGTAGACCATGGAAAAACTTCCCTGTTGGATGCAATCCGTAAGACCAATGTAACGGACAGGGAAGCAGGGGGCATTACGCAGCATATCGGTGCCTATACTGTTACCATCAACGAACAGAAAATCACATTTTTGGATACACCGGGACACGAAGCATTTACTTCCATGCGTATGCGTGGCGCCAATGCAACGGATATTGCAATCCTGGTAGTAGCGGCTGATGACGGCGTCATGCCTCAGACAGTGGAAGCAATCAGCCACGCAAAGGCTGCCGGAATTGAAATCATCGTGGCAGTAAATAAAATCGACAAGCCAAATGCCAATATTGACAGAGTGAAACAGGAGCTGGCAGAATATGAGCTGATTCCGGAAGACTGGGGTGGCTCTACCGTATTTGCACCGGTTTCCGCCAAATCCGGAGAAGGAATTGAGCAGCTTTTGGAAATGATTTTACTGACAGCGGATATTCTGGAATTAAAGGCAAATCCAAAGCGTCGTGCAAGGGGTCTTGTCATTGAGGCGGAGCTTGATAAAGGAAGAGGTCCGGTTGCAACAATTCTGGTACAAAAGGGTACACTAAAGGTAGGCGACTTTGTATCGGCAGGAGCCAGTCACGGAAAGATCAGGGCAATGATTGACGACAAGGGAAGAAGAGTAAAGGAAGCAGCTCCTTCCACTCCGGTAGAAATATTAGGTTTATCCGATGTGCCGGGGGCAGGAGAAATCTTTATCGCTCATGAAAACGATAAGACGGCAAGAAGCTTTGCAGAGACCTTTATTGCCCAGAATAAAGAGAAGAAGTTAGAGGAAACAAAATCAAAAATGTCTCTGGATGATTTATTTACCCAGATTCAGACAGGAAATTTAAAGGAACTTAACTTAATTATCAAAGCAGATGTACAGGGTAGCGTGGAAGCGGTAAAACAGAGTCTTTCCAAGCTTTCTAACGAAGAAGTCATAGTAAAATGCATTCATGGAGGCGTAGGTGCCATTAACGAATCCGACGTTATGCTTGCAAGCACTTCCAATGCAATTATTATCGGCTTTAACGTAAGGGTGGATGCTACTGCCAAAGCAACTGCGGAAAGAGAAGGGGTAGACGTACGTCTTTATAAGGTCATCTATCAGGCAATCGAGGATGTGGAAGCTGCTATGAAGGGAATGTTAGACCCGATCTTTGAAGAGCAGGTCATCGGTCATGCAGAGGTGCGCCAGATATTCAAGGCATCTGCAGTAGGAAACATTGCAGGCTCCTATGTGCTTGACGGAAGGTTTGAAAGAGGCTGTAAAGTGCGGATTTCCAGAGAAGGCGAACAGATTTATGAAGGTGAGCTTGCATCATTGAAACGTTTTAAGGATGACGTGAAGGAAGTAAAAGCAGGCTTTGAATGCGGTCTGGTATTTGAGGGATTTGACAGCATGAAAGAACTTGATATCGTAGAAGCCTATATTATGGTAGAAGTACCCCGCTAGGAGGGAATATGAGAAAAAACAGTTTAAAGAATACCCGTATCAACGGGGAGGTGCAAAAGGTGCTGGCGGATGTGATCCGGGGAGAAATCAAGGACCCCAGGATCAGCTCCTTAACCTCTGTGGTTGCCGTGGAGGTTTCTCCGGATTTAAAAACCTGTAAGGCATGGATTTCTGTGTTAGGAGATGAGAAAGTCCAGGAAGATACGCTGGCAGGCCTGAAAAGTGCCGAAGGATTCATAAAAAATAGAGTAGCAAAAACAATTAACTTAAGGAATACACCGGAAATCACATTTATTATGGATCAGTCCATTGCATATGGAGTGTCTATGTCCAAAAAGATTGATGAGGTGACGAAAATATGATCAATATTATAGAAGAATGTAAAGGCGCCCAAATAATCGGCATCGGCGGGCATGTTCGCCCGGATGGGGATTGTACAGGTTCTGTCAGCGCATTATATCAATATTTGAAAAAAGCATTGCCAGGCGTGCAGGTTGAAGTGTTGTTAGAAAAACCAGCCGCTGTATTTGCCGATCTGCCCGGCTATGAAAAAATGACCGGGACCTATGAAAAGCAGACAGAATTTGATGTGTTCTTTATTTTGGACAGCATACAGGAACGGATCGGATTTGCAGAAGACTATGCAAAAAGGGCGAAAAAGACAATCAATATTGACCATCATATCAGCAATCCGGGAACTGGCTGTGATGTAAATTACGTAGCAGCCACAGCCGGTTCTACGGCTGAGCTTGTTTATGAGGTCATTGGAAAAGAAAATCTGGATGAGCAGATAGCAAAAAGCATCTATATAGGAATGATTCACGATACGGGAGTGTTCCAGTATTCCAATACCTCCCCAAAGACCCTTCGCATAGCTGCCGAGCTGTTGGAATATGGATTTGATTTTCCAAAGCTCATTGATGAGACCTTTTATGAAAAGACCTATGTGCAGAATCAGATTTTGGGAAGGGCTTTGTTGGAAAGCATTTTGTTTATGGACGGCAAGTGCATTGCCAGCATGATCGATCAAAAGCTGATGGCTTTTTATCAGGCGGATTCCAAAGATTTTGAGGGCATTGTAAATCAGCTTCGTGTGGTAAAAGGGGTGGAATGTGCCATTTTTATGTACGAAACGGGCACCCTGGAATATAAGGTCAGCTTACGCTCCTGCGGGGCGGTGGATGTTTCAAAGGTAGCGGCTTATTTTGGCGGCGGTGGTCATGTCAGGGCGGCAGGTTGTACCATGTCCGGTACATATCATGATGTATTGAACAATCTGTCCAAGGAAATTGCAAAGCAAATGCCCGGATATAAGGCATAAAACAACAGAAGCAATGCCGGAGTGAAAAGCGGAAAGGAAAAAGCGCCATGATACATGGAGTGATCAACGTATATAAAGAAAAAGGCTTTACTTCCCATGATGTGGTGGCAAAGCTGCGAGGCATTTTAAAACAGAAAAAGATAGGGCATACAGGCACTCTGGATCCGGATGCGGTGGGAGTGCTTCCTGTTTGTCTGGGAAGCGCCACAAAGCTGTGTGACATGCTGACGGACAGGAGCAAGGAGTATATTGCGGAACTTCAGCTTGGCTGTGTGACAGATACTCAGGATATGACTGGGAAGGTATTGAGGCAGTCTGAGGTATGGCAGCAGGAGGAAGAAATCAGAAATGCAATTATGTCTTTTAAAGGAGCATCGGAACAGATTCCTCCCATGTATTCCGCCCTTAAAGTAAACGGAAAGAAGCTGTATGAGCTGGCAAGGGAAGGAAAAGAAGTAGAAAGAAAGCCCAGAACCATTCATATTTCAGAAATCGAAATCCAAAAAGTGCAGCTTCCCCTTGTCCGCATGAGAGTGGTATGCTCTAAGGGAACATATATTAGAACATTGTGCAATGATATTGGGGAAAAGCTAGGCTGTGGCGGCGCCATGAAAAGTCTTATAAGAAGCAGGGTTGGAGAATTTATGCTTGAAGATGCGCTGACACTGGGACAAATAGAAGCTTTTCGGGATGAAGGCAGCCTTGAGGAAAAAATAGTCAGAGTGGATGACTTATTTCAGGAATATCCTGCCTGTGTAATCGGAAATAAATGGAGAAGGCTCATTGAAAACGGCAATGGATTTGGAAAAGAGCAGATTTTCAAAATGTTTAAGCCTGGTGAGGAAGACGGATTGGAAATACCAGATCAAATAAGGGTTTACGATGAGGACGGCACCTTTTACGGAATATACGGATGGGTAAAAGAAAAGAGCCAGTTTGAACCTAGAAAAATGTTTTTGACAAAGGAATAAAGATAACATTATGAAGCTGATAAAGGATACGAAGCAATTTCATATTGAAGAAGAAACGGCAGTGGCAATCGGGAAATTTGACGGCATCCATTTAGGGCACAGAACACTGCTTCAGAAAATTTTGGAGGCAAAAACTTTCGGGCTTAAGTCTTCTGTCTTTACCTTTACCCCTTCTCCGGGAGCTTATTTTACGGGAAAGATTATGGAAGAGATTACCACCAGGGAAGAAAAGAGGGCCATGTTTGCAAAAATGGGAATCGACTATCTGGTGGAATATCCCTTTGATAAGGAAACAGCCAATCTAATGCCGGAAGATTTTATCCATAACATTCTGCTTCAAAATATGTCAGCCCGTTTGATTGCGGCAGGAGAGGATGTATCTTTTGGGCATGAAGGAAAAGGCGATGCAGGACTGCTTGAGGAAGTGGGAAGAGAAAAAGGTTTTGTCACGAAAATCATTCCGAAGATTTGTCATGAAGGAAAGGTGATCAGCTCTACTTATGTGAGGGATGTTATTAAGGAAGGAAACATGGAGCTTACAAGAGCTCTTATGGGAGAGCCATATTTTTTAGAGGGCATTGTGGTAAAGGGCAATCAACTTGGCAGGACGATGGGAATGCCCACCATCAATCTGATACCTTCAAAGGAAAAGCTTCTTCCGCCGAATGGAGTATACTTTTCCAATGTGGAATATGAAGGGAAGATATACCGGGGAGTGACCAATATCGGGAGAAAGCCCACGGTGGGAGGCGAAAACCCCGTAGGAGCGGAAACTTATATTTATGATTTTTCCAAAATAATTTATGGAGAGCATGTCCGGGTGAGCCTTTTACATTATGAAAGGGCGGAACAGAAATTCGAAAGTCTGTTGCAGCTGAAAGAAGCAATCGGGAAAAATATCGCAGATGGAAAAGAATATTTTACAAATTTATGACGAATTTGGAAAAATCTCTTGTAAGTTTGTCCTGTTTCACTTAGAATAATTAATATACGTAATCTTCATATAAAGGATGGATAAGACGATGGATCTCTCGACATTACTTTCCATGGCAGGCGGGCTGGGCCTGTTTCTTTTTGGAATGCAGCTTATGAGTGAAGGAATCGAAAAGGCTGCCGGAGCAAAGCTTAGGAGTATTTTAGAGTTTTTTACCAACAATCGGTTTACTGGCATGATAGTGGGTATTGTATTCACTGCTATCGTACAGTCTTCATCAGCCTGTACAGTTATGGTAGTCAGTTTTGTAAATTCAGGCCTGATGAATCTATATCAGGCGGCAGGCGTTATTTTTGGTGCCAATATTGGTACTACTGTAACCTCCCAGCTTGTATCTTTTAACCTATCGGAATATGCACCGGTTTTTTTATTGGCAGGTGTTCTTTTAGTTTTATTCAGCAAAAATCAAAAGGTAGTGAAAATTGCAGAAATCATTGTAGGATTTGGTGTGCTGTTTATGGGACTTAGCGGAATGAGCGGCGCCATGAGCGGACTGAAGGATAATCCTGCCGTTGCAGATACTCTTGGCAGCCTGAACAGTCCTCTTATGGCAATCCTGTTAGGCACCCTTATTACCGCTGTCATTCAAAGTTCCTCTGTAACAGTGAGCATTGTGCTTTTAATGTGCCAGCAGGGACTGCTGTCTTTGAATATCTGCCTTTTCATTATTTTAGGCTGCAATATCGGAGCCTGTGCTTCTGCATTGTTAGCTTCCCTTGCAGGAAAGAAGGATGCAAAGCGGGCTGCGCTGATCCACTTTTTGTTTAATGTGATCGGTTCGGTCATTATGTTCCTTATTTTTATGTTCGGTCTGGATTATATAGTGCAGCTTTTGCATTATATTTCGGGAGACAATTTGGGAAGGTGCGTGGCTAATGCCCATACCCTGATCAAAATCTTTCAGGTAATCGTGCTGTTCCCCTTCTCCGGCTGGATCGTGAAGCTTACCTATATGCTCGTGCCGGGCGAAGACGTGAAGGTAGGATACCGGGAGAATTTCCAGTTAAAATACATTGGGAATAAGACTGTTTTCAATCCGGCAACGGCAGTGGTGGATGCCATTAAGGAGCTGGAGCGCATGGGCTCTTTGGCAAGCGAAAACCTGAATCGGGCGATGAATGCCCTGATTACTTTGGATGAGGATGATCTGGAAGAGGTTTATTTGGTAGAGCAGAATATCAATTTCCTGAATAAATCCATTACCGATTATCTGGTAAAGATTAATCAGACAACCCTTCCCATAGAAGACTTAAAGAGCATCGGCTCCCTGTTTCATGTGGCAAATGACATTGAGCGGATTGGCGACCATGCGGAAAACGTGGCGGACTGTGCAAAGAGGCGGAAGGAAAACGGTACTGCATTCAGCAAGGAGGCCCAAAAGGAAATGGGAGACATGCTGAATATGGTAAATACCATCGTGCGGTTTTCCATGGAGATGTTTGGAAATAACAGTGAAGAGCACCTTCACGATATTTTAGAATTGGAAAATGCGGTGGATGAAAAGGAAAGAGAGCTGCAGCAGACCCATGTGGAAAGACTTGCCAGACAGGAATGCACGCCGGAAGCGGGAATGCTGTTTTCTGATATCATATCCGGGCTGGAAAGAGTTTCCGACCATGCCACCAATATTGCATTTTCTATTTTGAACGGAGATCCGGAGGAGGTATGATAGATTGTGTCCCTGGTAGAAGATGATGTTGAATCTGTGTATGTGTTTACAATATCTGGTAGTTGACAAGTATGTGACAGATTGTTATAATTACCGTAACATTTGTAACAATTATGTAACAAATGTCTGGAATAAAAAAGAAACAGATACTGAAAACAGAATCAATATGATTGGATTAAAAGGACAAGTTATGAAATTTAGAAATGATAAGAATTTTTTATTATGTGTAACAATTGGTACTCTGATTTTAGAAGCTCCGGTTCATGCCAGCATTCTTCCTTCTGTGGGAGCAACGGCAAACGGTGTTATTGCCACGGAAGATGAAGGAAGCGGAGAGGTGAGCGTTGAGTTTACAAGTCCCTTTAAACTCCAAACGGAGGAAAAGGAAACAGCGGGTGCTGAAATCGTTACATCTGTAGGAGCCGGAGAATTATTAAGCTCTGTTGAAGTTTCTCCTGAAGATATGGACGAGCAGGAGGATTCGGAAGAAGAAGCAGCTGGAGGTGCTTTTGGTTATACGAATCTTGGTATCGCAAATGTAGGAGATCATTTGAATGTCCGGGCAACTGCAGACGATAACAGCAAGATTGTAGGCAAGATGAGCAATAATACTGCCTGCGAGATTTTAGGTTTTGAAGGAAATAAAGCACATATTACATCAGGAAGTGTAGAGGGCTATGTGAGTACGGACTTTCTTTTAATGGGAAACAGCGCCGTGGATAGAGCAAACAGTGTCATACAAAATCTTGCCACAGTAAAAGCGGACGGATTGAAATTAAGGGAAAATCCTTCCACGGATGCTCCTGTAGCAGGCATGGTAGCATATGGAGAGGAACTGGCAGTGCTTTCCGAGCTGGACGGCTGGGTACAGATATCCTATGATGGGACTCCGGCTTATGTATCGGCAGAATATGTTTCTGTTGACAGAAAGCTGAAGACAGCTTTGAATATGACAGAATTTTTATATGGTGAAGGTGTATCCAATGTAAGGATCGAGCTTTGTGAATATGCAAAGCAGTTTATCGGCAATCCTTATGTATGGGGCGGCGTAAGCCTTACAAAAGGTGCTGACTGTTCCGGATTTGTATTAAGTGTTTATGCAAAATACGGCATCGGTCTTCCGCATTCCTCAAGAGCGCAGGCGAATATGGGAACCTCCATTAACATGTCGGAAGCAAAGCCGGGCGATTTGGTATTTTATGCAAAGGGCGGCAGAATCAACCATGTAGCTATTTACATCGGCGGCGGACAGGTGTGTCATGCCAGCAGCCCGAAAACAGGTATCCGTGTATCCAGTGCTTATTATAGGACACCGGTTAAAGTTGTTAGATTATTACAAGATTAAAAATCTCTTTTCTTTAAACAGGGGTCTTTTCTAAACCTATGCTGCTGGTATCGGGTGTTAGAGAAGGCTTCTTTTCTAATTTAGCGTAAGAGAAATGGCATAAAAACCACAAAATACTTAAAAACAGAAGGTGAGGAAAGATGAAAAGGCAAAGAGTAAGAGCAAATGGAGTGAAAACAGTATCCCTGCTTTTAGCAGCAAGTCTGTTGGTGAATACACAGGGCTTCCCTGTATTTGCCCAAGCTGTCAGTGAAAATTCCATATCCGGAGAAGTTCTTTTGCAGAATTCTGTTAGCGACGATAATATTCAGAAACAGCAGGGTTTTCCGGCTTCTCCAGTGCACCATTGTACGAAAATGGATGATGGTACGGATTACACGGACTGGGATTATGTCTATTTTGGAAGCTATCCCCAAAGTGAGGTGACAGACAGCGCTGTTATAGCAGCTATCGAAAAGACAATTGCCACTTCCGGCATTTTGTCGGATTCGGGAAGAGATGTGTGGATCGATGGGACAAAGTACCGCAGGATCAGTAAGAAATATACGAATCAGGATGGGAAGTTCGGCACCGGTAATTACCGTTATTTTAAATGGGAGCGGATTAAATGGAAGGTGCTTGAGAAAAATGAGGATACTCTGTTCGTAGTGGCGGACAAAGCTTTGGACTGTAAGGATTATCATGATGATGGCGGGAATATTACATGGGAAGGCTGCACCTTGAGAAGCTGGCTGAATGAAAAATTTTATCATACTGCTTTTAACGGGAACGAACAAAGCGCCATCGTGCCGCAGAATGTGGTAAATGAAGACAATCCCCAATGCAATACGGAAGGCGGGAATGATACAAATGATAAGATATACCTGTTGTCCATACAAGAGGCGACCAATGAAGAATATGGATTTTGCAGCGACTATTTTACGAATTCGGTGAGCCGCCGGGTCAGCGCAAGTGATTTTGCATATGTAAGAGGTGCGATGATTAATAGTAGTGAAGATATGGATCATTGTGAGTGGTGGCTGCGTTCGCCCGGCAAGTCGGGCAGTTATGCGGCAAGCTCTAGTGTGGATGGCTGTCTGCGCTCCCGTATTCCGGGCAGACCTGTTACAATCCCGGATAATGGAGTTTGTCCGGCGCTTCGCATTGATTTGTCATCTGATTTCTGGCTTGAGACGGATGACGGTACAAGCGGAAAAGGTGGAGAAGACGGGGAAGGACCAGATAAACCGGTTCCTGTTACCTATATGGCAGGGATTTTGGAAACGTGTACAGCAACAGACTGTCACGTTGTCATTGATGGAAACGCTTATGATATTGAGGATGATTTTACATTAAATATACCCGAGACGATTTTAAAGAACAGTGACAGGAAAGAAGTGGTCTGTACTCTGGTAGATAACAGGATTGTCCGAATGGAGCCGTTAGAAGATATTATACAGGCTAAGGTAACGATGGTGCCAAAAGGGGCAGGAGGCAGCAGGCTGCTTTATCATAATGGCTCTTATTGGGGCTGTAAGGAAGCTGCTTATAGTGTGACCTGTGTGGCAGGAGATTATCCGGACACCCTGTTTACGGATATGAGCGGATTTGGAATACAGTTGAGCAGTCTGCAATTATCAGTTGCTTCGGAAGCGCCCATTATACTTGATGAGGCAAATTGGACGGAAAGGACGATAGAATGGAATAAGTGGATTCCATTAGGCGATACTGCTTCCATTGACTTGGAATATCAGATAGATGATAGTGTAGTGCAGAACCAGATCAATAAAACCTATTTTATATCGGGTACATTAATGGGGGATGGAATCACTGCAAACAGTGCTTATGCAATTCCGGTTTCCAATATGGACATGCAGCGGCAGAAAAATAAAGAAGAAAAGGAAAATGCAGATAGTTCCATAATGACCACGGAGGTTATGAAGAAGAAGGCACAGGCTGATTTGGCTGATTTATGCAATGGAATGCTCTTTCCTGCAAATGCAGAATTAAGAGAGTATTTTTCGGACGAGCAGATTCAGGAAATAGAAAAGTTTTTATTTACGTGGATGACTGCCCTTACAGTAAGCGGGCAAATTGATTATTCCGGTGAAAACCCAGACTTTACGGAGGAAAAGCTGGAAGAAGTGCTTTCGCATGTATTTAGTCAGCTTGGAATCGGTAAAAATGGCAGCGTGGCATCTAAAATACTGGAAGTAAAGGCAAAGGACGGTGAAATAGTACAAATTGAATTTTTTGTGGATCTGACCTGTGATTTAGACGGTAACATCATATGTTCATGGGACAAGATAGGTTATGATATATTAAAAGGATATCGTTCAGATTTAACAATGCCATGTTCCGGCTTTCTGGATATGGCAGCAGCAGATACAGATGCATTTGCAGAAAGTCTCAGATTACTGGCAGAAAGTGCCATAAAGGATGCCTATCAAGATATTTGGAATAAAATGCCCGAGCAGATAGCTACAGTTTTTACGAACGAAGTTTTATTAAAAGCCGTGGATTTTAAATATGGCGCTGTTTCTGACAGAGTGTTTAGGACGGCTGTGGTTTCTGGAAATACAACTGCAGATGATGCTATGAAGGAAGTGACTGTTCAAGGACCGGCAGACGTGTATATTTATGATATGTCAGGTAATTTATGCGGAGCAATAGTCGATCATGTAGTGGATGAGAGCTATAACAGGATTGCCATGGTAGTGGAAGGTGATTTAAAAAGAATTTATCTGACGGATGATAGCTACAAAATAAAAATAGTAGGAAATGATATGGGCACCATGAACTATTCCATAAAAGAGTATGGTAGTAATATGGACGAAATACGCGTTATACAGTTTGAGGAACAGTCCATTACAAAGGGGCATATGTATGCAGGGGTGGTTCCGGAAGCTGTTTATACAGCAAACAGTTTATATGCTCTTTCTGTTGAAGGAAAAGAGGACATGGTTTATTCGGATATTGATACTTATGAAGATCATGTGACTGATCCGGTGGAAGTAGAAGGAATATCTTTGGATATTGCCGAAAGAACTTTAAAAGTGGGAGATACCCTGCAGCTTAATGTTACAGTACTGCCGGCAGATGCCGCAAATAAAAATGTAATCTTTCAAAGCAGCGATGAGTCGGTGGCTTTCATTGATTCTGAGGGAAAAATAACAGCCTTAAAAGCAGGTGCTGCAACAATAAGGGCAATTACGCGAAACGGAAATTTTGAGAGTACATGTAACATTACAGTGGAAAATAAGGTATCAGAGGCTCCGAAGAATGAAGGAGAGGAAAAGGAGGACAAAGATAAAAATAAAGAGGATATAAAAGTTGCGGGCCTCTCCATTGCCGCACCATCGAAAAAGCTGGCTGCAGGCAAAAAGGTGAAATTAACATTAAAGGTAATCCCGGAAAATGCTTCTAATAAAGCGGTTATATGGAAAACGAGCAACAAAAAATATGCTGTTATAGATAAAAAGGGCAGGCTTGTCCTGAAAAAGAAAGGGGCAGGCAAGTCCGTAACCATTACCGCAGTGGCAAAAGACGGCAGCCAAAAGAAAGCAGCCATCAAAATTAAAATCATGAAACATGCGGTAAAAAGCATTCAATTAAAAGCTCCTTCCAAAACATTAAAGGCAGGAAAGACCATGAAAATAAAAGCAACGGTCAAGACTACCGGCAAAAAGGCAAATAAGGCCTTAAAATGGAAAAGCTCCAATACGAAATATGCCACTGTGAACAAATATGGCAAAGTAAAGGCGAAAAAGGCAGGAAAGGGGAAAACGGTTACGATTAGTGCGAGGTCTACGGATGGGACGAATAAGGTGGCGAAGGTGAAGATTAAAGTGAAGTAGGATGTGAGAAGGGGGACGCGGAAGTGGGAGGT
>CAMWWJ010000021.1 GCA_947177925.1 uncultured Lachnospiraceae bacterium | reverse complement strand
AGTACTAACGCACCAAAATACGGTGCGTAAGTGCTGGCGACTTTGCCAAGGCCCAAAAGACTACTATATGCCATGCCAGCTCCCACTGTGTATCGAAAAATCATCTGTCTGCTTGGGAAAGTTTTCGAGATATGCTAAAAATACCACCACTTCATCCTCTCCCTTTATAGTATAATCCCCACAAACCCAAATTATGAAAATCCCAATCTATTTTAAAGGTTTGGTATATCTGCACCCCGGGAAGTTGCTGCAACCTAAAAATTCTCCAAACTTTCCGTTTCTCCGCTTTAGCTCTCCGCTGCACTTAGGGCAGATTTCGATTTTTATGTTTTTTTGGATTTCTGCCAGGGCTTCAAAGCATTTTTGATTCATCATGCAGTCATTCAATGCCCTGTGTGCTCCTTCCCGGCTGATTTGAAAATAATCTGCAAGATCCACCAGTTTGTGGTGCTTCAATTGAGGCAGACAGCTTCTGGACATATATAGCGTGTCGATATAATCATTTGTAATTTCCAGGCCGAATAATCTCATGGCTTCCCGATAAATAAATTTCAAATCGAAGGACTGTATGTTATGTCCCACCAGTACGTCCTTTCCGATAAACTTTAAAAAGCCTTCCAGCGCTTCTTTAATATCCGGAGCAGCGGCAACCATTTCATCTGTAATTCCATTTACCTCAGTGGCATAATAGGGAATGCTCCGCTCTGGATTTACCAAAGTGGAAAAGGTATCGGTTATGCTTCCCTTTCTTACCTTTACTGCCGAAATCTCGATAATGGCATCGCTTATAATATTGGTTCCTGTTGTTTCCAGATCGAATACTACATAATCTGCTACATATTTTGCCAGTCTTTTTCCTTTCCGTTGTTCTTCCATTTGTCCTCCCTTTGCATCCTTTATCCTATCTGTGATTTTCTTTCCATGCTTCTATTTGTTCAAGCCTTTCTTTTACCTGTTTTTCTGCTCCCTGGACTGTAGGTCTGTAGTATTTTCTTCCCCTTAAGGATTCCGGCATGCATTCCATAACCGTCAGCTTTTCTTCCACATTATGAGCATATTCATAGCCTTCTCCGTAATGAAGCTCTTCCATCAGCTTTGTAGGCGCATTCCTAAGCTGCAGCGGCACCGGCTCTGCTATCCGATTAGCAGCCTCGTCCTTTACCTGTTCATAAGCCACATATAAAGCATTTGACTTGGGTGCCATGGAAAGATAAACTACCGCATGTGATAGATTCACACTGCATTCCGGCATTCCAATAAAATGGCTTGCCTGATAAGCAGCCACCGTCACCGACAAGGCATTACTGTCCGCCATTCCCACATCTTCACTGGCAAACCGGATGAGCCGTCTTGCCACATACAAAGGATTTTCTCCTGCCTCCAGCATTCTTGCCAGCCAGTATAGAGCCGCATCGGGATCGCTGTTTCGCATAGACTTATGAAGAGCCGATATGAGATTATAATGCTCTTCTCCATTCTTGTCATAAAGCAATGATTTTTTGCTGATGCACTGCTCTAAAATTTCTTTTGTCACAATTGTTTTTTCAGCAGTCAGTTCTCCGTTAAGAACAGCCATTTCCAGAGTATTCAACGCCGTTCTGGCATCTCCGTTTGCAAACTGGGCAATGGCAGAAAGCATTTCCCGGGAAATATCCACCTGAATATATCCATATCCTTTCCGGTTCTTTAGGGCACGCTCTAAAAGCTCCTCTAAGTCCTCTTTGGAAAGGGGCTGCAATACGAACACCTTACATCTGGACAATAAAGCTCCATTGATTTCAAAGGACGGGTTTTCCGTAGTGGCGCCTATCAATGTAATGCTGCCCTTTTCCACATAAGGCAGGAAAGCATCCTGCTGGGCTTTATTAAAACGATGAATTTCATCTACGAAAACCACCGTCTTCATTCCCATCCTCCTGTTTTCCTCTGCCCCTTTCATAACGTCCTTGATTTCCTTAATGCCGCTTGTTACCGCACTGAAATCAACAAATGCCGCATTGGTTTTCTTTGCGATGATACTGGCAAGAGTGGTCTTGCCTACACCTGGAGGTCCCCAGAAGATCATGGAGGATATCTTGTCCTGTTCAATCAACTGCCTTAAAAGCTTCCCTTCCCCCAGCAGGTGCTTCTGCCCTGCAAACTCCTTAAGCGTCTCTGGGCGCATTCTGCTTGCTAATGGATTTGCTGTTTCCCGATTGTCAAAAATGGATAATTGCTCTATGGTAACCACCGCCTTATGTTTTGCTTTGGCTTATTGTAGCATGTTTTTGTTTGGTTGACAAACGTCTGTTCTTTATTTTTGTGGAAATGTTAACAATTTTGTCAATTATGCCAAAGGGGGGATTTGGATGGGAGGACGTGGGAGCGGGCAGAACATATTATAGTCTTAGGGGCACGCTCTCGCTCTGCAAAGACGCAGCGGTACTAACGCACCAAAATACGGTGCGTTAGTGCCGGCGACTTTGCCAAGGCCCCTGAGACTATAATATGCTCTGCCCGCTCCCACTGTGTATCGTAAAGCTATTTGGTGCTTGGAGAATGGTTTGATATGTTTTTTATATGCGAAAGAAAAAAGAATACTTTCAAGCCCCCGGCTAAAATGAAATGATAGCGGATTCTATGCGTTGTCATCCCTCTGCTAAGTCCCTAGCCACTCTTATATAAAATAACACACTAAACTTTTATAGTTTTAAAACAAAAAACAAATTTCGCTTGACATAAAATTATTCGGATGATATTTTAATTATAAATGTATCGATCACTCAAAAAACAATGAAGCCTTAGGAGGGAAAAACATGAATAAAAAGAAAAAAATAACTGCAACAATTATATTAAGCATTATGACAATATTAGGTTCAAGTATTGTGGCTGTAGCCGGAAGCACCGGAACAGAATACGTAACAAAAAAATCCATGGCAAAAGATGCCTGTTCAAAAGTATCAGGGGGAACAATGGGACAGGCAGTGTATTCAGCAAAATGTACGAAAGGATTCTTTTGGGCAAAGCCACAGCAACGGCGAAATGGTAAATGGCAAAGTGCTCGTGCTACTTTTGTAGATAAAGGAAGAAAAGTTTCTGCTAATACCAGTCTGACAGGCGCTAAGCTCTGGAAATTAAGATTATCCGGTCCCGGTATAGGAAATGGAAGTATCAAAGCAAGATAGACCATGATAGGAATATTCAGGGGGGGAGAAATGTCAAAATACATAAAACAGCTTTTTTTGCATAAAGTTACTTATCTGCTTCTTGCCGTATATATCTGGCTTTTAACGGAAGTTGCAACAATGTGCTTTGATATAAAAGCGGAAAACGGTTATTTTACAGCAGATTTTCTTTATCCCATCGTAAATTACAGTATTTTTTATTTTCTTATTTTACTTGTAACGGCAGTGCAATATTTTGGCACTTTTCAAAAATATTCCATGCAGGAAGCTTTAGATGCATTGTCATATAGAAAAGGAGAGAAAAAGCAGGTATTGTGCCTGCTTTTGATTCATGTTGTCCTTACCGTATTTTTGATGGGATACTGCATATGCTTATATGCAGTTTCTTTTCATGTTTCCAGTGATTTTCTTTGGCATATCCTAAGCAATATTATGGTAAATGTGGGAATGTGCGGGGTGCTTGCACTTGTTATAGGGAAGTGTCTGTCGATTCCAACCTCTAACTTATTAAGAGTCTTACTGCTTGCAGCAGTTATCTGTATTACTTCTCCCATAAAAAACGAAATCAATTTTCTTTTAAATCTGGATGCTTCCATTATTGAAATATTTCCGGAAAATGCTAATTTCAGCGTGAATGGTTATTTGGGATATCCTGTTCAAATACAACGAATCGCCATGATAGTATTCTGGATTGCGATCCATCTTGCAGTGCTTGCTTTTTATTTTCATAGAAGCATGAAAAAGATAATATATCCTTCTTTATGTATTTTGATAGCAATTGCATGCCTGGGGATTTTTATGACACCGCGCACAAATTTAACAGGCTTTGGCAAAGAAGCTTCTTTGGTATATAGCCAGTTGCATTATAGAGGATTGCAACAGTCTGAAAAAAAGGAAGCTGACTTTTCTGTGGAGGGCTATAGGATGGACCTAAAAGCTTCCAATCAATTAAAAGTAAAGTCTACTCTTTTAGTTGAAAATACTGGTGCAAATGATAAGCCATGTGCATTTACTCTGTATCATGTCTTTCAGATAAAAAGAATTTATAATCAATGGGAAGACAATTTGCGCTATCAGCGAGATGGCGACTATCTTTATGTTTATGTGCCGGAGGGAACAAAAGAAATCACTTTTGAATATGAAGGAAACGGATGTCCCTTTTACGGGGAATACGCAGGAATTTATCTGCCTGCAGGTCTTCCATACTACCCTATAGCAGGCTTTCACAAAGTATATGATGAGGAAAATATATGTTTTTCTCAAATAACCCTGCCTAAAGCAGTTCCATTTGAAGTGCATGTGGATTATCCTGGAAAGGTGTACAGCAATCTGACAAAAGACGAAAAGTTTCCGATACAGGAACGAGACAGACACAGTCCCCAAAATTTTTCCGGAACAGTCAGAGAGGTCATGCTTTTAAGCGGCTTTGTGAATGAAATACAATATGAAGGATATCGATTTTTGTTTCCATCCAGTTATAATGAAAGCAGGATTTTAGACGATATAAAAGAAACCGTTGATGGTTTTGAGGCATTTGAAGGGGAATTGAAGGAATCTCTTTCCAACAAAGTATTTGTCTGGATGCCTGATATAAATGGAGCAGACAGGGAAGCATACTTTGATGATCTGGTTATGTGTTACATGTTCAAGAAAGAATACCTGCTTAACTGGTATAAAGAGCAGTACATAAGCAAGAAGGAAAAATAGAGGTTTTTAAAATATGAAAATAATTGTAAAAAATCTGGAAAAGAGCTTTGGAAAGCATAAAGCATTAGAGAATCTGTCTGTCAGGTTTGAAAGGGGAATCTACGGCATTCTTGCCCCAAATGGGGCTGGTAAGACCACATTGCTGCGCTGCATTACTGGTATTTATGAGCCGGAAAACGGAGCCATTGGTTTTGTGGATGCACAAGGAGAATTATGCTTTCCCAAAGCAAATACAATCGGATATTTACCCCAGAAATTTGGCATTTTCAAAAATATGAGGGTTCGGGATTTTATGTTATATTTTGCACAGATGAAAGGAATCGAAAAGAACAGGCAGGAAATGGAAATGAAAAAATGCCTTCAGCTTGTAAATCTTGAAGACTGCATAAAGAAAAAGGTGAAAAAGCTTTCAGGGGGCATGGTAAGGCGTTTAGGAATTGCACAGGCTCTGCTTGGCAATCCGGAAATCTTAATTTTTGATGAGCCTACTACAGGATTAGATTCGGAAGAAAGAATGCGATTTAAAAGGATTCTGGCTCAGCTTGGAAAGGAAAAGACCATCATTATCTCCACCCATATTGTGGAAGATATTGAAGCAGTCTGCGATAAAGTTATTATAATGAAGCATGGAAAGAAAGTATTGGAGGAATCTACAAAAAAGATAACTGATCATATGAAATCATATATTTATGAGCTGAATGAAGCGGATCTAAATAATGTCAAGTCTGATTATCGAATACTGAAAATATACAATAAAAACAACCTTTTAACAAATAGAATCATGAGCAGGGAAAAGCTGCAGTATGAGGAAGTGGAAGCTGTTTTAGAAGATGTTTATTATGAGTATGTAAGCTGGGAAGAATAAAGTTATGATGAAAAAGAGCAGACAATTTTTTTTTCTACTAAAAAATAAATGTATCGTTTTTCTCTTTGTCGTATTGATTTATCTTGTCATCCTGCCATTGGTTTATTACATATGGAAATCCGTCTATATGTCAGAAAACAATTACGAGATAATGATCAGAATCGGTTATCAGGTGTTTTATGTACTATTAAGCGCTATTGCATATATTATTTTTATGCAGGATCTGATTGAGGAAGAGGGGCGGGAAATATTCTATATCAATAAAAGAATGTATTTGGCAGAGAGCGCTTCATTTATGGTTATAAGCTGTTGTGTGCTGCATATATCCATGCTTTTGCTAAGTATACAGGAGAAGGGCGTGAAGGATTATATTCTATTTGTGATAATAGAAAATATTCTTGTAATGGGGATTATGTATTTTGTATTGTATAAAAGCAGCTCTTCGGTAATTGCCACGGCAATTGCAGTGGCACTGCTGCTTGAATCCATACTGTGGAACAATATGTACTTTTCTGTCATTACCACCATAACGGAGGATTACAAAGAAATGCTGTTTCAGGCCTTGCTTCAGATAGGATATGCCATTATATTCTGGGCATTGGGAGGAATCGAAAATGTATACTATTCCAGATATGAATCATAAAAAATCCAGTAAAATAAAAAAGGGAGTGACCGTAACAGGCATCCTTTTTCTTCTGATTGCTTTCGTATACATAAAAGAAATGCTATTTCACTATTCAGTCTTATCAGACTATAAGGATTTTGCGGAATACGAATTATTTATACCCGACCAAAAGCTTTTTGACGAACTGGCACAGCAGAAGATCAATGAGGGAAGCGTCGGTAAATATGAGGATACGCCGGAGCAGTTGGAGGAATTGGCTTATGATATTTTTTGTGATACTGTTTTAGAAATGAAAAATAAATTTGAATGCCAGATCATCTGCTTTAATGATGTTTATGTTGGACAAAAGCAAAATGAATATCGAATCTATACATATGATACAAGATTTGGCAATTCTTTTTTGGATTCTACTTTTTTTCATATAAAGAAAGGCAGATTGTTTGAAGAAAATAAAAATGAACTGGTAATGATAAGCGGCAATAAAAATATGCTCTCTAAAAAGATTTCCTATACGGATAAAGGTGGCAAATCATTTGCATTTCCCGTTGTTGGAAAACTGAAAAGAAGCTATCTGCCAGTGGGCACAATGCTCACAGCCCAGGCTACCTGCCAGGTCATGGATTTAAACCTTGGCAAAACAGATGTCTATCTTTTAAATCCTGACAGCAATTTTTGTAATCGCAAGCAGGTAAAAGGCAATATAGCTTTAGTATATATAAAATTCAGTGAAAAAGATAAAGTGTCAGGAATCAAATATCTTGAACGCTTTGGACAGGTCACGAAAATTGATTTGGAATAACCTGTCCAGTTTCAAGCAATACATTTGCCCACATGCTCTAAGTCTGCTTAACCGCTACCGTACAGACTGCCTGCTATAGCTTGTAACATCAGAGCCCAAAATGCCGTACAACTCCTTCACTCGAATCTCTTTCTGCATTATGCTTTTCAACTCCTCATCCGTTACACCTATCAATTCTACAAACTCTACTTTTCCGTTTGGCGTATCGATAGATTCACATTTTGGCTCCGGAACCGTGATAAAACCGGTAATATTGGATTCCATTTTCACGTCTATTCCTTCTGTCTGCCCGGTATATAAATATTCATATGCACCAAATACTTCCCCCTGCGTAAAAGTAATTCTGGCAATGGACTGCAGCATGCCGCATATCCCTTTGATTTCATCCTCTTCCTCTTCTTCGCTATTAGAATTTCCCTTTTTCAATTTGAAAGTAAATTCCATTCCATATCCACTGATTTCCTGATTATCCGTTTCCTTTTCATACACTTCCGAAAGACCATAAGTTACAAAATGCCAATAGTCTCCTCCATCGTATATACTGATACCGGGTAACGGGTCATTTCCCCCAAACCGCCAGGAAATCAAGGTTCCGTAATGTTTCGGGTTGTCCTGTCCCGGATACAATTTTTCAAAAGCCTCCGTAATGGCATCCCATCCAAAAAATTCATCTTTTTCATTTACGCTCATCATGCCCCTCCATCTTCTTTTTGCTTTATTGGGATTATTCATCAAGCATCAAAATTATAATATTTATGAAATCAAGTTTACTTGGGAAAGATTTTTAATACAATTCCCTTTGCGTAACTAACCTGTTTTTGCGTAAGCTGCACAAAAAAGAGGGACAAAATAAGGGAAATCAGCTACACTGATTTCCCTTACTTATTTATAAGTATGCCCTATTTCTGTTAATTTCCTATATAAACCGTAATGACAGGCCTGATTCCAAACCCTTCCATTGCCACATCCTTCTTATAAATATTCTCTTCCTCCCTGCCAGTTCCCACAATGTAACATTTCCCGGAAGCTCCTTTTACGGGTTCACGAAGCCACCAATAATACGTTTTCAGGAAAAATATTTCCATATCATACCAATACCATTCTGTACCGTCATCGGCAATTGCCGCCTGAGTCGGCTCTGCAAGAAGGCTTATCCCTGCTTCCTCAAACCACTTAAGTTCATCCAGGGAAAGCAGGTATACCTTATCCTTTGTCACAACCGTATCCTGGCCTGATAGTTTATTTCCGGAGGTTACATTTTCCACCTCCTTTATCACTTCAATTTCCTCGTCCTTAAATCCATATAAAAATCCCGGCTCATTATGATAACCATTATGTCCCTCTGACATGGCAGTGGAAATCGGCGCCTGATCGCCATACTTCACCACTTCATCTGAAGAATTCAGCCATGTTCTTATGTTTGAAAGACTCCAGTCATTATTGCCCCGAACCTGTACCTGTAACTGCTGATCAATATCTGCCGCAGAACCCTTTAAATAGTTGTTTCCTTCTTTATCATAAGAATATCTTCCGCTTTCCGCCGCATCATATGCTTTCATACATAAAATATTCTTTGAGATCAGAACTGCCTCTTTTCCGTCTTCAGACAGCTTCAGCACTCTCCATTCTATTTCTTCATTGTTATATGTGCCGAAGGTGATTGTGTCTCCAACTTCCATTGTGGCAGGAACTATACTCTCTTCAGCCCTTAGCCCTCCTGACATTTTTCCCCTATCACTAATCAATAAAAGGGCCGTCCAAATTACGACTATTGCTATAATTGATGCTGCTATTGATTTTTCAGCACTAATGCTATTACCGGTTTTACTGTTATTTCCTGAATATGTATTAAAATTATTATTCATATGTTCTTTTTCAGACATATATTCTCCTTCCGGTATTCTGTTTTTTATCTCCACTTTATTCCGGTAGTATATGTGCTACATGATACCATATTAATTATAAACGAAATGGCTTTCTTATACAACTCCATCTTCGCAGATGTTATGGCAAAATTGTAGAATATTTGGTATAATAGGCAAGAATGAAACCATAGGAAAAGGTGAATAAAAAAACATGTTAATTGCAGTTTGTGATGATGAAATAGAATATTGCAATCAGGTTGAAAATTATATAATACAATTGGGCAAAGAAACAGACATATCGGTCCGGTGCGATAAATATACAAGTGGAGAGGAATTGCTGAAATCGGATTTTAATCAGTATCAAATTGTTTTTCTCGATATCAATGTGCATGAGGAAAACGGAATCCAGATTGCAGAAGAGATACGAAAAATAAATCAGAGAATAGAGATTATATTTTTGACCGCCTTCATCCAATATGCATTGGATGGCTACCGGGTAAAGGCTTATCGCTTTCTGCTAAAACCCATTGAATATGAGGATTTTGTTTTTCAGACCAGGGAACTGCTCATCCGTCTACATGAGCAGAAAAGAAATTGTCTAAGCCTTGTGAGCCAGGGGCAGAAATATGAAATAAAAATCGAAGAAATCTATTTTATAGAGGTATTAAATCATGAGCTGACCTATCACTGCACGAAAGGGAAAATTTCCATAAACGGCAATCTGAAAAAGCTTCAAAAACAATTGGAAGGATGCTGTTTTGCAAGAATCCATAATGCTTATCTGATAAATATGCGCCAAATTGAAAAAGTGAAAAACAAGGAAATTCTTTTAAAGGACGGAAGCTGTCTGCCTCTTGCAAGAACGAAACAGGAAGAATTCAGGCAAAAATATCTGGAATTCTGGGGGGATGAACTGGGATGAATGGAATACAATGGAAGCTACTGCTTATGCTGATTCATTTTTCGGAAGTTTATTTGTATTACTGGTTTTTCTGCGAAAATCTGCATAAGCATTTTGCCGGAGCCAAAAAGTGGTTATTGATGGCATTTTTCACCATAATGACTTTTGCGTCAGATACACTGGACATAGAGCCCACACTGAAATTATGCTCTGTGTTTGTAGTGGGAGTCTTTTTGGCAGCATGGATTTACAAATCTACCATTGCTGCTTCCATATTATTGAACGTTCTCTTTTTATTTACTGTCATTGCCAGCGAAAGCCTTGTGGGGGGACTTTTGCTGTTATTTTATGGAGAAACAGATATCTCCCTGGTCATGCAGGAGCCCTTTTTATGGATTCAATGCAGAGCTTTTTCAAAACTGATGAATTTCATTTTGATTGTTCTATGTATGAAATTGTTGAAAAGGGAAAAGGAAAAATACACTACGAAGGAAGCTGTCATTTTGCTGTTACAGGCAGTTGCCAGCATTTTGTGTCTGGTGATGATAGTGGAATTTTCTTACTCTCATAAGGAGGGCTTCGGACTAAGAATGCTCTTCCTTGGAATTTTAACATCCGTAATTACGGTTTCCTATTTCGTGTTCTATTATCTGATTGACGGATGTTTCGCATATAGGACTAAGGAAAAGGACTTTTTACTAATGGATATGCGAAATGAAAAAATGATGGCTAACTATATGCAGATTGAGAAGAATCAGCAGAATGTCCATCGGCTCTACCATGATCTGAAAAAGCATATCAATACTATGCTTTTATTTGAAAACAGCGAAGAAACGGAACAATATATAGAGGAACTGTTCAAGACTATAAGAGAAGTGAATGGAGAGTTTCAGACAGGCAACCGTTTTGTAGATGCAATCCTATATGATGAGTGGCAAAAAGCGGTGGATTCCGGCATTCGTGTCCAATTTGCAGTGGAGCCGGGAAGCTTTGACAACATTGATTTATCAGATGTAACCGTTATTTTAGGCAATGCGTTGGAAAATGCAAGAGAGGCATGTATAAAGAGGGTTGCAAATGGCAGCTCCGCATATATGCAGTTAAAAGCCATGAAACAAGAACAACTGCTGCTAATCGTCGTGTCGAATGATTTTGATGGGCAGGTGCTTCAAAAAAATGATGTATTCTTATCAAGCAAAGAAGATAAATATCTTCATGGCGTCGGAATGAAAAGCATTCAAGCTGCAATCGAAAAGTATCATGGCTCCATGAAGGTAGCAGTCAAAGAAAATAAATTTAAGCTTATGCTTATGCTGCGTCTCGACTCAGATTAAACACTTATCTATCCATATAAAAATACCCCCTCCCGGGCAACAAGCTCTATCATTTTACTTGTCTGCCCGAAAGGGAGCTTTCTCAGCTGATAATTATCAACCAGCCTATCCGTTTTTCATTGTCAAACTAATAATTCGTGTACCGATTAATCCATTGATATGATTGCTTCCGTTTCTGTTGCTCCTGCTCCCTCTCTATTGGAAGCATTATTCTCTGATACAGTTCCTGCCTGAGGTATTTCTGTATACCCAAATTTCGATGCAACCTCTGCTGGTACAAAATAACAGGTGGATTTCCCTGTTAATTTCTGACCAAATGTGTCAATCAACTGATATTCTAAGTTGTCACTATCCCAATAAGAACCAATTGTGATCGTATAGCTTACTTCTTTTGCAAAGGATAACTCTTTATCCAGTGTCAGCTCAATAATATTCGTATCTGTTACCGTTGCCGACGTTACCTGGTATCTGTTTGTTGCTTCGCCGTCTTCTACTAATGTAAATTCCCTTGCATCAACTGTCCGTTCACTTACTGGATTTGTAAAATACAGTTTTACCTTAGTCTTGCTGTTAGGATTTACTTCAACTTCCCTAATATGCTTACTTAAATTCTCTGTCTGAATCGCAAATGCTGTTGTAGCTGTATCCGTATATCTGATTGTAATGTTTTTCTCTACCGTATCACTAACCTTTGCAGTCACAATACAATCCCTTGCAGTTCCTTTAGGCGCTGGCAGATTAATACTTGCAATTCCCTTATCATTTGTTGTAAGAGATGTCTTTTTAACACCATCAATGGTATATTCAACAGCCTTACCTTTCAGTGCATTCCCCTTTGTGTCCGTTACTTTTGCATAAACTACTGTATCTGTGTTCCTATCAACAGTCCTATTATCATTGTTTGCTGCAAAAAGCTCAAGCTGCATTCCAGCCGGCTGCCAGTTTTCTTTCAACATAAGACTGGTAGAAGTAAAGTTGGGGACGCCCTCTCCAATATTCTTTTTGCTGACAATCTTCATGTCTTCATCATAGAATTCAAAGATAACCTTCGACAGATCCAATGTATCCTGCACTTTTACTCCAAGAACACCTGTTAATTCTGTAGTACCGATTTTATCAGATGTTAATGTTGCAACACTATTCTTTTCTGTCAGTGTGGACTCGCCCGTAGCCATCTTATCCGTTTTGCTGTATGTGACAGGAACATTTTTCACCTTTACAAACTCATTTGCCTGTTTCGGTCTTCTTCCAACATTCAAATTAGAGAATTTAAATGTATGAGAACGTGCCACTGGCAGGAATCCAATATCCCACACTGTGCCTACCTCTGCTACACTCTCTTCCGTAATCGTTAATGGCTCATTAAATGTTGTAGTGCGAACTGGTGTTTTTCCACTTGAATTGGTTATCTCTGTGGAATCCTCTGTCCGTTTTGTATCCGCAGTATCCACAAAGCTAAGTCCCAAATCTACCCAGTAAATATTTGCTTTATTCACTTCTTCTCCACCGACAATCAGCTTCACATTAAAATTATCACAGGAAGCAGCCAGTTCTTCAATATAAGCAACCTGCTCTCCCTTTAGTTTTAGTGTAACCTGACCCTGACTATCCGTGTAACCTCTATACTCATTTACGACAGTTACCTGATCATTTTTTCCGTTACCGCCGACTTTTTTGCCTTGAGTATTGATTACCTCATCCTTAATACTATCTGAAAATACAACTGTTTTATTTGATTCCGGTGCTTTATTGTTATTTACATCATATAGCTGCGCAATCACTGTTACTTCCTGACCTTCTACCGCATAAAAATCTGGAATCTCCTCTTTTACCACCTTATTTGGCAGCGGATCCCACTGTACGGAAGTATATAATACACCACCGTTCATTTTATTTAAAACAGTGTCCAATCCATTGATGCCTACTGTTGCCTTTAGACTTGTAATTCCCGTAGTGCGTGTATCAACCTTTACCAGGTTTCCTTCTGTTGTAACCGTAGCATTTGTTCTTCTGGTTTCTTCTTCCGAAATCTGAATCGGATATGGGCTTCTTATATAAGGCGTATACGAATGATTTCTGAATTCGTTTGTCTTCCAGGTCTCATATTCACTTTTGGGAGGTGCAAGTACATTGACATTTTTATACTCTCCATCCTCATTCCGTTCTTTGTGGACTGCCGGATATGCAAAATATCCTTTCACATTATCATTTTTATCTTTTACTGTAATGATTGCATTTCCGGAATAAGGAAATACAGGTACTTTATAGCTGTATTTATAATCTCTGTTTAAAAATTCCGAATTGCTTTTGAAATAGAGCGCTGCTCCACTGTAATCCCATTCAACTGTTTCATACGTCACATCATTGGAGATATCCTCCCATGTTACGGAATTATTCAACTCCTCAACTACAGGTTCTTCTGATTGAACCCCTGCATAATGCCCGAACAGTTTTTCCAGCACATATCCTTCATTGGATGTATCTACCTGTCCCTGGGATACTAATGAAAATACAATGTAACATTCTTTGTCCTTTTGCTTTTCAATCTGGACATCGCCGTCTTTATCTTTTCCTTCCGTATTGCTGGCACTTGTAACAACCTTACTGAATACCGGAACTCCTGCGGAGTCCACTGCATATACATCAATATAAATTGCCGTATATGCTGAAAGCTTAATCTTATTGAAACGCGCTGTGATAAACTGTAATCCAGCCGGCACTTTTTCTACAATCATAGTCGTCGTCTCATTTGTCACATCATTATAAACGCTGCATGCACCGGAGTCTTTATTAACAAGATGTTCCCACTCTCCGCTTTCTCCTTCTTTTTCTATTGCAGGCAGCAAAATATATGGTGTACAGGAGAAGTATACTTCATGCGATTCCCCTTCTCCAGAAACCTGTTGGGTTGAAACATATTCCTGTACCCTATGTCCATTTTCGGAATAAGTAGGTTCAATCCCTGCATAGTCAGCAACAAGTGTTGTAGCATTTACAGCCGGTTCAATATCATTGTGTCTTGTTGTCAGATTGTTCTCAACGAGCAAATCTGGAAGCTGAATGCAGGCAAATCGAATTGACAGCGGAACACTGCTCTTCCCGCTTGATGAATTGGTTGCAGTCACCTTAAAGCTTTGGAACATCCTGTCAATCGGCTGTGTATTTGCATAATCATCCTTTAATCCAATATAGAACGTGGCATATCCGTCCGAATCTGTAGTAAGATCATTGTTTCGTATTACAAAACGACCTGACGCATTTCCATAAACGCTCTGCATTGCCAGTCTGACATTTGTATTTCCCACTGGCTGATTTCCTCTTAGCACGCGTGCCCTGACTTCAACATCATTTCCTAACAAAACCGTATTATCATGCTTCTTTCCGTCTGTACCTTCATATTCATTCGTTACTTCCAGTAAGACAACCACTTCATTTGCAGCGCCTGCTTTTACGATAACAGTACACTCTGCGTTAAAATTGCCTTCTTCTGTTGTAGCATAAATTTTTGTAGTTCCTGCTTTTCTGCCAGTAACAACGCCATCCTTAACCGTTGCAACCGTTTCATCCCCACTGGTCCATTTTACTTTTTTATTGGTTGCATTTTGCGGCAAAACAGTAGCGCTTAAAGTCGTTGTTCCCGTTATATTCAGCTCAATGCTGCTTCTATCCAAAGTAATCCCTGTAACGCTTACTCTATTCACTCTAATTGGCACATCTTTATATATACCATTGGATGCAGCCACCCGAATCGTCGTCGTACCTTCAGACATACCAGTTACTACACCCGCCTGATTTACAGCAGCTATTGCCGGATTTGCAGACGTATAGGTAAGTGTCTTATTTGACGCATTCGCCGGCACAACAGATGCAACAATCGTACATACACCGCCAACGCCGATCTGTCCGGAAGGAGAAGCAGTGGCATTCACTGCCGTAACAGCAACATTGCTTTCCTTTTTTGTTACCTTTACCTTTACATAACTTGTTTTTTTCTTGCCATTTTTCCCCAATGCCGTTACGGTAATTTTAGCTGTTCCTTCTTTTTTTGCCGTAACCTTGCCCTTTGAGTTCACTGTGGCAATCTTCTTATTGTTTGTCTTATAAGTGACTTTCTTTTTGGCTTTGCTTGGGCTGACTGTTACCTTCAATGTGGTTGATTTGCCCTTTGCTAACTTGATTGTCTTCTTGGTAACGGTCTTTTTCCCGTTTTTGATAACAATCTTCTTAATCGCTTCTGCTGATGCTGCTTCTACATTCTGCACCGGCATACAGCCAAGGAGCAGTGCTGCTACAAGAAGATAAGTCAGCAATTTCTTACTTGCTTTGATAAATTTCATGTTCTCTTCCTTTCTTACCGTATGATCTTGTTCCTTTTTCAATATCCTCCGCATCGCTTTCGCAGACACTTATGCTCTTTCGCACAATTTATTCAACACCTCCTATTACACAAACTTTATCTATGCAAGTATAAACAAATAAGATTTTTCATACAATTGCCTTTGCGTAGATAACCGATTTTTGCGTAGATTGCATAATTTGTATCACTATATCCACTATCTCTACCGCCCTTTCCCTGGAATACCCATATACATTCTGGATATACCTTATTGCACGCTCCGCCTGCTCTGCTTCTATTTCAAGACTAAGATCTTTATACGCATATTCACACGCCTCTTTCTCTGTCATGAATATTTTGCTTCCACATATATATCCTCTTTCATCATCTGTTTCAAAATATACCCATTTTCCATCCTTTCTGCAGATTCCCCATGCTGACATCCTATTTCCCCATGTCCCATCAATACATAGCTGACTGTCGCTTATGTCTTCCACATCAATATATTCTCTGATGGCAACTTCTGCTTTTTCTGCTTTTTCCATGATTTTCTCAACCAGCTCCGTAATTGCAGGATTTTTATCTGGATCTTTTTCCTGCTGTTCCTTTATTACACGAATAAAGTATTTATATGCGTATTCACATACCTCTTCTTCTTCCGTAAACCTTTTTATGCTGCATATCTGCCCTTCTTCATGGTCCGTTTCAAAATATACCCATTTTCCGCCCTTCCAGCATATTCCCCAGACTGACGGCATATTTACCCAGCTGCCATCAATGCATAACTGGCTGTCACTTATGTCTTCCACATCCACATACCGTATGATGCTGACTTTCGCCTTTGCCGCCTTTCTCATAATTGTCTCCACCAATTCTATTAAATTCATATTGCTGTACTCCTATTTTCCTTTCATCTATATAGCTTCATAATAGCAAAAAATCTGATTTGTTTATGTAAGTATAAACAAATCAGATTTTTCATACAATTCTCTTTGCGTAGATAACCGATTTTTGCGTAGATTGCGTAAATAATAGTTTAAGCAATCATCCCATCTTCTATACGAATAATTCGATCACAATACTTTGCTACTTCTATATCATGTGTAACAATAATCAGTGTTTTCTTATTTTCCTTGGAAATCTTCATAAACAATTCCATGACTTCTTTTGTAGTCTCGGAATCCAGGGCACCTGTGGGTTCATCGCATAATAATATACTGGCATTATTTACAAGTGCTCTTGCTATAGCGACTCTTTGCTTTTGACCACCCGATAAATTGGATGGATATGTATTTTTCTTTTCAGACAGACCAACCTTTTCCAAAATATTTTCTGCCATTTTATATTTTTCTTTTTTTGTTAGCTTGGTATATTCCAATGGAAGCATAACATTTTCATCGACCCTGAGACGGGAAACAAGCGCAAAATCCTGTACCACAAAGCCAAAAACACGATTCCTGTATTTTGCCATTTCACTTTTGGTAAATTTACTCACATCTTTACCATCCAATATGTATTCTCCTTCAGAAAGCCCATCAATAAAGCCAAGTATATTTAATAAAGTACTTTTTCCGCATCCACTGGTTCCCATGATAGCAACAGCTTCCCCCTCCTCTATGGATAAAGTAATCCCTCTAAGGGCATGTACGATACTATCCCCTTTCCCATAATCTTTTTTTATACCTTTCAGTTCAATCATACTCATTTGCTCCACCTACCCCTTGCTCCGTAAATTTTCCACAAGGCTTTCAAAATCAATTTTGTATTTTGCAAACAGGCACATTATCAGAAAACATAAACATGCCAGACTTACGATTCCAAGCGATGCCAGACTGATCCTAAAAATACAGATTGTCACAATAACGCCAGTCATGATAATCATAACAAATTCCATGATTATCCTGGCATATATATCCGTCAGCTTAGCCCCACAAAGAATGTTAACAGCGTATTCATAAGCATTATCCGCTATCCGTTGAAACATTGTACAAATCATGCCTGCAAATGCAAAGACAAACAAACAGATGCCAAGAATCCCTTCCAACACAAAGGAGTTCAAATACTCATTTCCTATATACTCAAGCTGTTTTGTGTAGCTTACAAGATACGTTTCCAGTATTCTTTCCTTGTTATTGATGCTCATAAATTCATCAAGCTCTGAAATATCATCTACAAGGAACTGACATCCATATAGAAAAAAGTACATGCTGTCCACATCATTTACATCTATATAAACAGGTGTAATAATAACATCGTCCAATGGGTTCATTTCTTTTCCCTGAATGGGCGCTGCATAATATTGTTTATCATCCACAAATCCATATATGACATATTGATTGCCAGCATCATCTGTTATCTCATCACCCTTTTGGTACTTTCCTTTCAATCCACTGCCAAGTATTGCAGGCTTTACTATGCTGTCCATATCACCTTCATATCTGTGTAATGTAAAATCATTTCTTATTGCCAACTCATCAAAATCACCTTTTATTTCATATTTCTCGAAAAATGAATCCGATACTTCCAAAACATCTAATTGCTTATAGTCAATTCCCACCGTATTCACATTATTCATTACAAGAATCCTGTCTTGTATAGCAAGCGCAGCCTCTGTCAATTCCTGAAATTTCGGTATATATGATTTATCAGACATGATTTCGTCATAATAGCTATTGGCATTATTATCTTTTAAAACATATATTTCCTGATTGCCCATGATATTATTTATCTGCCTGCTCAACGTATAATTTTCATTTATGCCGCTAATGATAAAACCAATAATAATAAATGATATCGTCATTTGAACTATCTTAAAAATAAATCCCAGCACATCTTCTCTTAAAGCTGCCATGCAAAATCTAATATTTTTCAAACTCTTACTCCATCCATAATTGTTTTCTTTGTATCTCTCCTGTATCTAACTTCCAATACGATGACCGTAATCAAAAGAACAGATATTAAGGAAAGCAGTATGTATTTAAAATCAAGTCTGTCACCAAAAATCAATCTGACTGCTTCTAATTTTTCATCATTCCGGAAAATTAGAAAGATAAGCTCTGCCACTAAAATTCCACTAAGCGCCGAATAGAAATAAAGCTTCAAAAAGCGTTTTAATATAAATATATGATTTGCCTTTTCATCCGCGCCTACAAGCCTTCTGATTGACAATTCAGCCCTATATGACCGAACCCATACGTCTGTAAAATCAGAACAGTTCATGCAAAGGATGATCCCGCATAACACGATTATATAAAAATAAACGTCACCTACATATATATATCCATTAACCTTACCGTTCCAATCTGAAATTACAGCATCTTCATAATTATTTTTAATTGTTTTCTTTATTTCATTTCTGCTATTCTCGTGGAAGCCATCCAAATCAATTGCCACATAGGTATACATATTATTTTTCACGGCATTTGGATGATTCGTATCAATATAACAGCTGGCATTTATATCCGATTCACTATCCACAAAAAAGCCTGCAACCTCATATTGTTCCCCATATAAGTTTATATACTCTTTATTATCTTTCAAATAGCACTGGTCTTCCTGATTTTTATTTACGAATACCTTATCAGATAACTTTTCTTCCTTGCTCAAACCATATTTCTTGAAAAATTCATCCGAATAATTAATAAACCTATAATCCTGTGTGTTATACACATCTCCGAGCCCACGAGA
>CAMWWJ010000020.1 GCA_947177925.1 uncultured Lachnospiraceae bacterium | reverse complement strand
CTTTGGGCAAAAATTGTGTCAGCAAAGGCTTCCACAATTTTAAAGTCTCATTTCCATGGCATATAAGCTTCCCCACAGAATCAATCATCTGAATATTGCCGAAGGTTGCTGAAATTAAGCAGGCTTTAAAAAAGCTTTTTAAACGGAAGGTTTATTACAAATATATAAAAAGGATAGGAGTGTTTCTGGTGAAGGAAGAATCATTAAAGGAAGAATTATCAAAGGAAGAGCTGATAGATCAGTTGATTTTGCTGGAATGGAAGGCATTTGACAAGGTGGAAAATGAAGGGGGAAGGGCGGACTGCCAGAATAATTTCCTGACTTTTCAGGTAATGAGAAGGAGCCAGTATTTAACATGGAATGAAGAGCTTCTTTCCAGCTTTATTCAGGATTTTCTTGAGGCAAATGAAAGAGGATGGAATCTGATTACGGAAAAATACGGCCGTATGATGGAGTCTACGGCGCCGGAAGAGTTTGAAAAGATCAAAGAGCAGTTTCCTGTGATTTCTTCGGAAAAGAAGGCGATTATCGAGGCAATTGTGGAAATTGAAGTAAAGTGGGACGAGGAGTTTGCCAAGGCTTATCCGCGCCTTTCCAGTCAGGGAAGGAGCATTCATACCGGAGAGGATAATCTGTACAACACATCCTCCGAAACGTATTTAAGAGGTGAGCTTTCTACTTATTCGGACAGGACGCTGGGGCTTTACGGAGCTTTTGTGGCCGATTATGCAAGGAGAGGGGAAAATTTAATTTTGGATACGGTGAAAAATACAGTGCTTTTGTATGGATATTCATCCTTGGATGCGGCGGAAAAAGCTTTGGAGGAACAGGAAGGATAGAACACAGAATCAACACAGAACTTCCATATATTGGACACACACTTTTTTTACAATGGCATTGGTTATAAAATGTCTGGGCATAGAAAATTTCCCTGCCCGGATTTCTTCTCGGTGGCGCCTGTGGGCGAGAGCCTCTGGCTGAAAATGGATTTCCGTGCAGCACAAGTAAAAAATATTGCCAAAATGAAAATTTTCGGATAAGATAGAAAAAGATGAAAAAAATAAGGGAAAAGGAAGGAACCATGAAGAAAAAAATAATATTTGCAGCAGCACTCATAGGCATGACAATGGTATTTTCCGCTTGTGGAAGCAATGAAAAATATACTACCATAGATGCCAGTCTGGAAAGTAAGATTACGGAACTTGCCCAGTATAAAGGTCTCACTTATGCCCCGGCTCAGGTGACGGTTACGGATGAAGATGTAGAGGAAGAAATGGAAATGGAATTATCCTGGTATGGCACCTATGAGAAAATTCCGGATAAGACCGTGGCAGAGGAAGGTGATACGGTAAACATCGCCTTTAAGGGAACCATAAACGGAGAAGAATTTGAACAAGGCACTTCAGAAAGCTATGACTTGATTCTTGGGACGGGCGAGATGATAGAAGGATTTGAAGAAGCGATCATAGGAAAAAATGTGGGAGACAAAGTTACGGTGGATCTGGTATTTCCAGAGGATTATGACGATGAGTCGGTAGCAGGTCAGAATGTAACCTTTGAGATTACCCTGAACCAAATTGAAGAATATGTGGAGCCGGAGCTTACGGATGAGTTTGTAAAAGAAAATCTGGAGTATGAAAATATCGAGGCTTTTAGGGAAGCAACAAGAAACAGCCTGGTGGAAAGCCTTATGGAAGACGCCAGAGAAGAAGCACAGTCAGGGCTGATAGCGGAAATTATGGATAACAGTACTTTTGAGATGGTGGAAGATGAGATTGAGGCATATCGGGAAGCAATGATCGAGGAATACGAAGCCTATGCGGAAATGTACGGAATGGCATATGGAGACTTTTTGGAAATGTTCATGGGCACTACGGAGGAAACATTTGCAGAAGACAGCAAGGGCATGGCAGAGGAGAGCATCAAGAACATTCTTATTTATCAGGCCATTATTGACAAAGAAGATCTTGGTATAACGGAAAAGGAATACAAAAAGGCAATAAAGGAGATGGCCAAGGAGTACGAATATGACAGTGTGGAAGAGTTTGAAGCGGACTATGACAAGCCGTCCATTATAGAGGAAATGCTTTATGAAAAGGTTATGGACTTTATTGTAAAAAACGCAAAAGGTAAATAAAATAACGGGATATTCCCAAAGGGCAGGTGCTTTCCATATATCATGATTTTGAGGTATGGAAAGCCCTTTGCGTCATATCTTGTGGTAAAAAGAAAGAAAACAGGAATATTTTAAGAAATAAATAAGAATTTTATAGTCAGGAACTACTGACATTTATATGGGTTTGTGCTATGATGGTACAGGAAATCAGTCAGAAAAAGGAAAGTGAGAAATAATGTCAGAAGAAAAAGGAAAAGCTGTTATTCGGGTAAAGGATCTATATAAGATTTACCGGGTAGGAGACAGCAAGGTCCGGGCATTAAACGGTGTGGATTTTTCCATTTATAAAGGAGAGTTCTGTGCGATTGTAGGCACTTCGGGCTCCGGTAAATCCACTCTGTTAAATATGCTTGCCGGTTTGGAAAAGCCTACAAAGGGTGAAATCATCATTGCCGGAGAACATATGGAAACAAAAAATGAAAATCAGCTTGTAAAGTTTCGGAGAGAACATATTGGATTTATTTTTCAGTCCTTCAATTTGTTAGGAACTATGAATGCTTTGGAAAATGTAGCACTGCCTCTTACCTTTCAGGGCATGGACAGGGAAACAAGGCTTGCCAGGGCGGACAAGGTGTTGAATCTGGTGAATTTAAAAAAGCATAAAAAGCATAAGCCTAACCAAATGTCCGGCGGACAGCAGCAAAGGGTGGGCGTGGCAAGAGCATTGGTGGTGAATCCGGAAATTATTTTTGCGGATGAGCCTACCGGAAATCTGGATTCCAATACATCCGAAGAAGTGATGAACCTGATGAAACGGGTAGTAAGGGAACAGAAGCAGACACTTGTCATGGTTACTCATGACAATCATCTTGCAAGCTTTGCAGACAGGATTTTCCATATTAAGGACGGTAAGATTATCAAGATTGAAGATACAAGAGAAGAGCTTAAGGAACAAGTAAACCAGTAAAATAGATTTAGAAAGAAACAGGAGCGGTAAAAAATGAAAAAGGCTTTATTGGAAAAGTTAAGGAGAGCAGGAATTTTAATGCTGTGCATGACATGTCTGGCAGCGGCAGCACCTGCAGATGTACATGCTACAGTAACGAAAACCCCGGTTAACCAGACAGATGATGATTCAGATGATGATTCCGGCGATACCGGCAACAAGTCAACAGGAAGCACTCCGGAGGATGGAGACGGCCATAAGGGCGGAAGTGAAAATGTTTCCGGTGATGATGAGAAGGAGCCGGCGGATAATTCCGGAACGGTAGATGACGGAGTTTCATCCACCAGCGAGTTTTTAATTGTAGGCGACTGCGTTCCAACCCCAACAGCAAGCTATGGACAAAAGGTACATGTGATTCTGCCTATTTATAATATGGGTGTGGAACCTGTAACTAATCTGGTGATCACCCCCACAGTATCCACTAAAGCGGAGGAATGGCCTTTCCGTCTGGACACCGTTGGGCTTGTACAGTGCGTGGATGTAATTCCACCAAGCCCCAATAAGGATGTGGCTTATGCCAACCGCCGGGAGGTGGAATGGGATCTTGTATTAAGGAATGATGTATTAACCGGATATTACAGGTTAGAGTTCAATGTTTCTTATTACAGGAACAATTCTATAGAAACTGCAAACCTTTACACATATATCAATGCAAAGGGAGCGCCGGGAAGTGGCTCTCTGGATACTTCTGATGGAGAGAAGGCTTCCAATCCGCGAATTATCGTAACGGGCTTTGATACAGATCCTAAGGAAGTATTTGCAGGTGATACCTTTAATCTGACCATTCATGTGCAGAATACATCTAAACGAACGGCAGTCAATAACGTAATGTTTTCTTTGGAAGCAGTTCAGGAAGGAAAAGATGAGGACACCACTTATTCCGCATTCCTGCCAACATCCGGCTCCAGTACCGTTTTTATGGACAGCATTGGCGCCCAGCAAAATGCGGATATTAAAATAGAGATGACCGCAAAGGCGGATCTGGCTCAAAAGCCATATGTGCTTGAAGTCAAATCGGAATACGAGGATGCACAGAACAATCAATATACTTCCTCCTCCAATGTATCCATACCCATTAAGCAGGTGGCAAAATTTGATGTAAGCTCTATTGAGGTTATGCCGGATAACATTAGTGTAGGCGGCGAATCCAATGTGATGTTCAGCATTTACAATACAGGAAAGACCACGCTTTACAATGTTCAGGTGGAATTTGTAGGTGACAGCGTTTCCGGAGGTGATACCTTCCTTGGAAAGATCGAGCCGGGCGGAACCGGCAATGTGGATGCCATGGTTACGGGCGCACAGCCCACCATGGACGAAGGTGTCATTAAGGCTGTGATTTCCTACGAAGATGAGTCCGGAAATAGATCAGAGACAGAAAAGGAACTGACCCTTTTTGTTCAGGAAGATATGCTGGATTATGGCGGGGGAGACATGGATATGATGGATGAAATGGAGGGACAGCAGAAGAACACTCCTAAATGGCTCATCATTGTGATCATTCTGGTCATAGTCATCCTTGCAGTTGTAGGCATTATCGTATTTGTCAATGTTAAGAAAAAGAAAAAAAATCAGGCGGAATTAAATGAGGATTTGGATGATTTGCTTGCAGAGGTAGAAAAAGAGCGGGAAGACCAGGATGAATAAGGAGCGTAACCCATGAGATTTATAGATTTGTGGAGAATGAGCAGCAGCAACCTCTGGAAAAGAAAGATGCGAACCATATTAACCGTTCTTGGTGTAGTGATCGGTACAGCCTCCATTGTAGTCATGATTTCTCTGGGACTTGGTTTGAATAAGTCCATGATGAAGGAGATTGAGGAGAATGGGGGGCTGACTACTATTACCGTATATCCGGATTATTCCAACGACACTCAGGATGATAATACGGAAAGGCAGCTTACGGATGAGCTGGTGGAAACCATTGGGGAAATCGAACATGTAGATGTGGTTTCTCCGGTGTTGAATATTAATGTGGTAGGCAGATACGGCAGTTATGAAAACACATATATGAACGTAATTGGAATGACAACAGATGCCCTGTCTAAAATGGACATTGAATTAAAAGAAGGAACAGTGCCTCAAAAAGATGCGGGAACACTTCAGTTTTTATACGGCAATCAGGTAATCAATGAATTCTATAACAGTAAGGGTGGCGGCTCTTACTGGGAAACAGGAGAAGTGCCGGATATTGATTTGATGAATGATACGATTTTTATTGTGTTTGACACAGAGGCTTATTGGAACAGCAAATATGATGACGGCATGTCTTCAGAAAACGGAACACCGGTTGTCCCTCCTAAAAAGTATCTGGTAGATACATGTGGTGTAGTAGCCGGAGGACCGGAGGATTACGGGCAGTATAGCTGGAATGTATATTGTGATATAGATGAACTGATTAAGCAGTTGAAAAAGGTGTTTAAAAATAAGGCGATTCCGGGACAGCCCACCACCACGTCAGGAAAGCCTTATAAGGAGCTGTATTATAGCAGCATATATGTAAATGTGGATAATATTGATAACGTATCAGATGTGCAGAAAAGCATTGTGGAACTGGGCTATCAGGCGGACAGCAATATGGAATGGGTACAATCCCAACAACGCCAGTTTGGATATATTCAGGCAGTGCTTGGCGGAATCGGAGCTGTTTCCATGTTAGTAGCGGCTATCAGTATTGCCAATACCATGATGATGTCCATTTATGAAAGGACAAAGGAAATCGGTATTATGAAGGTGTTGGGATGTGACTTAAGGAATATTCAGGCACTGTTTTTAATGGAAGCAGGATTTATCGGGCTGATTGGAGGCATGGCGGGCATTGTCCTAAGCTATTGTATTTCCGCCATTATCAATGCGGTAGTGAAGCAAATGGGAACGCAGATGCAGCTTTCCTTTATTCCAATCTGGCTGTCAGGTCTGGCAATCGGCTTTGCTGTTTTAGTAGGTATGGCGGCAGGCTTCTTCCCGTCCTTAAGGGCAATGAGACTGAGTCCGTTAGCGGCAATTCGGAATGATTAGCATTTGAGAAATAAATCAAATACATAATTTTAGAAAAAACTCTTCATACTATTAACAGAACGTTGATAGATGAGGAGTTTTTTTATGGCAGGAGAGATTCTATATATTAAAGCAGAACGAGATGTGGAAATAAACAAAGAATCTGTCTTCTTATCGGACATTGCCAAAATGACCTGTACGGATAAGCATGTATGCAACAGAGCCAAGGCATTAAAGGTATTCCAGTTCCATAAGGATAAAGACAAAAGACAGGTAATCTGCATTTTAAAAGTAATTGAAAAGCTGCAGGAGATTTATCCTACGCTGACAATTGAAAACCTGGGGGAAACAGATATACTGGTAGAATATGTGGCACCCAGAAGCAAAATGCAGTTCAGCGCCATACTGAAAATCATTTTTGTTTCCTTTGTAAGCCTTTTAGGAACAGCCTTTACGATTATGGCATTTCATAACGATATTGGAATCAACGATTTATTTTCCAAAATGTATGAGATGATTATGGGACAGCCCTCTAATGGCTATACACTCTTGGAGGTTTCTTATTCAATCGGTCTGGCAGTGGGAATCATAGTTTTCTTTAACCATATAGGAGGAAGGCGCATTACGAAGGACCCGACGCCAATCGAAGTTGCCATGAAGACCTATGAGGATGATGTGAATACGACGTTGATAGAAACGTGGAACAGAGAGGGAAAATCCATTGATGTTAATTAGGTATCTGTTTTTAGTGTTTTTTGGGCTGTGTTCCGGGTTCTTTGTGGCAGGAGGAGTATTTACTGTGTTGATTTCCGTTGGCCTGGTGCCCAGATTTGCAGGAAAGACACATACAGGAGATAAAATATTCCTGTATGAAGAAATGGTGGTATTTGGAGTGCTCCTGGGCATTGCCTTCAGTATTTTCCACCAGGCCCTGCCCATTGGAAAATGGATTGTGGAAAATGAAATCGTCAGTGCCCATACATGGAATATAATAGGCAATGGGATACTCTGTTTATATGGTTTTTTTGCAGGAATCTTTGAAGGCTGTCTTGCTCTTGCTATTGCGGAGATGCTGGATTCTATTCCCATTTTTGCAAGAAGGATTTCCTTTCGAAAGGGTCTCGGTATCATTATTCTGGCAATGGCGGTAGGAAAAATGGCAGGTTCGCTGATTTACTTTGCCAATGGGGTTTATTTATTTGGAGGCTGAGATATATAGGAAAAGAGGCAAGTTTGAAGGAAAAATCGGAAACGGTTATGAATAAAGCGTGGAGGTAGAACAAATGGAAGAATTAAAAAATATGAAACATAACGATGAAACCACAAAGGAGCAGTATAAAGAATATGTAAAAACGGTAACCCCCACCAAAAATCTATGGCTCCAGATGGCAAAGGCATTTTTGGTAGGCGGAATCATTTGTGTCATAGGACAGGGAATATTGAATTATTGTAAAAGCTTAGGAATTGACAAGGAAACGGCAGGAAGCTGGTGTTCACTGTTGTTAGTGCTATTAAGCGTATTGCTGACAGGCCTGAATATTTATCCCGGCATAGCAAGCTTTGGAGGAGCAGGCGCTTTAGTACCCATTACAGGCTTTGCCAATTCCGTAGCGGCGCCCGCCATTGAATTTAAAAAAGAAGGACAAGTATTTGGCGTAGGAGCAAAGATTTTTACCATAGCAGGCCCGGTTATCCTGTACGGAATATTTGCAAGCTGGCTATTCGGACTAATCTATTGGTTCGCAACAGTCTTTGGATGGGTATAAGGGATATAAAAGAAATGCGTGACGCTTTATACAATATCTTACCTCCCCCATAACAAGCCATAACAACAGACCGCCCTTCGATAAACAGTAGGAGCCGGCAGATAATAGAAAAGTCTTTCAGGCCTTAATGAAGTCGCCGGTCCTTACGCACCGTCCTTTGGTGCGTTAGTACCGCTGCGTCTTCATAGAGCGAAAGCGTGCCTGAAAGACTTTTCTATTATCTGCCGGCTCCTACGTCCTCTTATCCAATCCCCCCTGCATTACGGCCTGACATTCTTCTTAAACCGCTTCAAAGAATATTTAGATGCAACCTTCTTCCAACTGGAAACCCCAATAGTCTTTAAATACTTCTTCGTATATTTTTCAGCCTGCGGGGTGTCCATATATTTAAATACATCATAAGCCGGTTTTTTGTTTCCGTAGATATCGCACAAGCCAAAGGCAAGTCCCTGGGCAAGCTCGCCGTCCGAATCATAATCGGAGCGGAAAATAACGGAATCTATCATGGAATTAAATTCTGCCTTGTAGTAAGTGTAAGCAAGGGCGGCACATTGAACGGAATATCCGCTGGTGGATGTAAAACCCTGTTCGGATAAAATAATCCGGGTCTTGCTGCCAAATTTCTTTTTTACATAGTCGGTTAAGACAGTCAGATTTTTGGGTGAGACAAACTCACTGTTGGTATTATTAGATACATAACTGTCATTCCAGGTAGCCGCAGAGGTTAAAATGGAAGGATAGGCATGGTAGGCCAGATTCCACTGTATGTTTTTCTGCTGGGACTTGATTTCCTTGTTAAATGCATCCATAAAGGGCCTTGCGCCCCAATCCCCATGTCTGTCGGACCAGGTATGATCCATGCATATGTATACTCTGGCATTTTTGTAATTGCTTTTCACTGCATAATACAGAACCCGGAACGTATTGGCATAGGTTTTAATGAATTTGGTCCGGGAAATGTTGCCTGCATAATACCAGATGTTATGAATGTTCACTTCATTTCCCAAAATCCAGTTATCCAAATGGCAGTCTTGCTTGGAATATCGTTCGGCAAGAAAGGAAAAGGCGGCTTCCAGGGTTTCCCTGGCTTTTTTATCCTCTGTATTCAGGGCGTAATAAGCATGGCCGCCGGAACGGGCGCTTTTTAGAATCAAATATTTGTTCTCTCCGCTCCAGGTAATCATAAATTGTCCGGTTATTGTCATGCCAAGCCGGTTGGCAGCAGAAATGTAGCTGCCGTAAATATCGTTAAAATAGTAAGTTTTTCCGTTATATAAGTAAGGTGTCGAGCCGTTTAAAACCTTATTTAAGTCAATGTTTATAAATGTGTGCTGAACTCCAAGGGAAGTGTCGAGGCTGCCCTGCAGTCCTTTTTTAGAGGTGGTTTTGGGGAAGGCAGCGGTGTAGGAAGCAGCAGCCTCCGGATTGGTCAGATAGGAGGTCTTGCTGATGAGCTTATATTTTCCCTTTTGTTTTACTGCAATAGCATATTTTCCCTGAATCAGATTGGTGCCATCTTCTTTTCTAAGTGGGAGATCAAACGTAACTGTAGTAGTTTTTTCGCATTTCTCCACCATGCCAAGCACCTTCTTACTGTTAGGGTCCACTTTTACAAGATAGTAAAAATCATCGCTGCTTTTCAGCCTGTTTTTTACCTTTGCTTTCACATATAGATTCGTTCCTTTGGAAACCTTACAGCTTTTTAAAGAAGCGGAATTACTTTTTGCTGTATATTGCTTTACTCCTTTTTTGATTTTGCAGGCAGTTACAGCAGAATATGGGCTGTAGCACTTTTGCCCCGTGGAATCTATATTGTAGGAACGCATTTTAAAATAATAGGTCTTTTTTAGTAAGTTGGTACAAGTGCGGGATTTGGAGCTTTTTTTCAAAGAAATAGTATGCACATTCTTTTTAAAGCTCTTTGTATAAGAATAGTACAATTCGCAGCCTGCTGTATTCTGTGCAGGAGAATAATTTACCACTGCTTTTCCTTTTCCTGAACTTTTTACCGATTTGATAGTCGGTGCATTGGCCGGAGCGGCACTTATCCATTTTGCATAAACGGTAAGATTGCCAGTAGTGTCCTTGGTAATGCCGGCAATAGGAAGGGTAAAGGCAGAATCCATAAACCAGCCGCCAAAGTAGAAGCCTGTCTTTATAGGGTTTGCAAAAGTAAATTCGGAGCTGTTGGATTTATATTTGGTAGGATTATAGGCTTCCCCGGTATCAGGATTCTGGAGTTCTTTTAAGTAACCGCCGTTATATTCATATGTAATCGTATAATTTTTCTTTTTTGTGGCATTTAAAACAGGGGCGGGAGCGCCGGTCCTCATATCCGGAAAAAGCGTATTTTCCAATATGTCATCTTCCGATACGGTATTTTGGGATATTGTATTTTCTGACAGGGAATTATCGGAAACACTGTCTTCCAATAAGGAGTTTTCAGAAAGGCCGTTTTCGGAAAGAGAATTTTCCGATAGACCGTTTTCCGACAGGGAATTATCCGACAGGGAGCTTCTCCAAAAAGAGTACTTGGAAAAAAGGCTGTCCTTCCAAAAATCATGGGTATCTGAATAGGCATTACTGGTAAAGCCGGAAGTTATGCTTAAAAAAGCCATACAGAAGCATAATAGAAGAGAAAGTGTCTGATTATATTTTTTCATAATGAAATATCCTCCTTTGTATCCTATACTTATTATACGAAAAAAAGCAGTTTGACGCAATGAATAAAAAGAAAAACTAAGGAAATCCTAATAAGAAAGAAGCAAGTCCCCGATGCAAGAGCGGAGAATAGAAAGAAGTAAGTCCCCGATGCGTGATCGGGGAATGGAAATAGGTAAGTCCCCGATGCAAGATCGGGGAATGGAAGTAGGAGATATTTTGAATAATAAAGAAGAGGTACAGACAGCGATTTTTCAGCAGGGGAAACAAAGTATAAAGCTTCCTATGCCGGTTTATATAAGAGCCTCAGCCTCCGTAGTAGGAAAAAAGGAAGGAGAGGGACCGTTAGGCGCCCTTTTTGACATGATTGGCAGTGACGGGCTTTTTGGAGCAAAGAACTGGGAAGAGGCGGAAAGCACCTTACAGAAGGAAGCGGTCAGTCTGGCAATAGGCAAGGCTGGAATGAAAAAAGAAGATATTCGTTATTTAATGGCAGGAGATTTATTAGGCCAGGAGGTAGCAAGCTGTTTTGGAGTGGCGGATTTTGAAATTCCGTTCTTTGGTCTATTTGGCGCCTGCTCCACCTGCGGGGAGTCCTTAAGCCTTGGAGCCATGACGATTGGAGGCGGTTTTGCGGGAAATGTGGCCTGTGTGACTTCAAGCCATTTTGCAAGCGCAGAAAAGGAATTTCGTTTTCCTTTGGAATATGGAGGACAAAGACCGCTTACCTCAAGCTGGACGGTGACCGGAAGCGGTGCATTTATATTATCCAGTACGCCTGGACAAAAGTCCAGAGCAAAAATTACCGGAATAACCACGGGGAAAATTGTGGATTTCGGTTTGAAGGACAGCTTCAATATGGGTTGCACCATGGCCCCGGCAGCAGCAGATGCCATCCATGTCAATTTAAAGGATTTCCAAAGAAAGCCGGGAGATTATGATAAGATCATAACAGGGGACTTGGGAACAGTAGGAAAGGAAGCACTGCTGGATTTATTACAGGCAAAAGGGGTGGATATTTCGGCCCAGCATATGGACTGCGGCATAGAGATTTTTGATCCAAAAACACAAAATACCAATGCAGGAGGCTCCGGCTGCGGCTGTGCGGCAGTTACATTGTCAGCCTATATTTTAAAGAAAATAGAAGAAGGCATCTGGAAACGGGTTCTTTTTGTACCTACCGGGGCCCTTCTTAGTAAAAGAAGTTTCCAGGAGGGAAATACAGTGCCGGGAATTGCTCATTGTGTGGTGTTGGAAGGGATTTAAAAGTAGTGAGGGATGTGGATGAGAGGACGCAAAAGAGGGATGTGGGCTGCTTGGCTGCTGTGTTTTTGATGAGGCTTTTACTAAACAGCCTGAGGGGAGGGTGTTGGTACCGGACGGGTCGCCATATAGCGCCCTCCATGGCGCAATATGGCTAAAATTGCCGTCCATGGCAATTTTCCCCTGGCAGTGGCAGGCTGTTAAGTAAAAGCACCATCAAAAACAATGCAGCCAATCAGCCCACATCCCTCTTTTGCTGTTTCTTCTCATGCCATACGCTTTAAAAGCGATACCACATGCCTAATATTAGAAATGCTTTCCAACCCTTGAAAGTCTTTCCATAAATACTTCAAGGGCGGGCAGTTCGATGGCCAGCAGGGGATTTAGGAGCAGATAGAAGGCTTGCGGGCCTTGATGAAAGCGCCGGTCCTTACGCACCGTACTTTGGTGCGTTAGTACCGCTGCGTTTTCATAGAGCGAGAGCGTGCCCACAAGCCTTCTATCTGCTCCTAAATCCCCTGCGTCCCCCCATCGCAATCCCACTTTCCAGAAGAATCCAAGAAGAATCCAAAACTCCCTTCCTTTTTAGCAAAAAATCAGATATAATGAAGAAAGATGTTTGTGAGAAAAGGGGGGAACAATGTGCAGGAAATTATCCTAAGCATATACGCAATCGTTGCCTTTATAGTAGCTCTGATTATTGTAAAGGCAGACCGTAGAAATAATAACGTAGGTATGAGGATACGACGGATGATGGGTGCGGTCTTTTGTCTGATTATCTTCTATACCATTAATTTCATGACAGAAAACCTGCTTGTAATGAAGATTGGGAACAGCCTGTCTTTGTTCATGCTGGATCTGCTTGTATTGTTCTTTTTAGACTATGTATTGGAGTTTTTGGACTGGCAGGAGAAGTTTCCCATGCCGCTTAGGGTGTTCTTATATGTACTGGTGGCTCTGGATGGAGCATTTTTATTGAGCAATCCCTTTAATAATGAAGCATTTGATTATGTGGAAGTGGTTCTGGAAAATAAGGTGCTTTTAGGTTATCTGCCCAAAATTGCTTTTCATAGTCATTTTATTCTGGTTATCGCTATTGTATCAATTGCAATTTTTCTTCTCATATTGAAATGCATTCGTACACCCAGGCTGTATTGGAAAAGATTTTACTGTATATGGCTGGGGCTTCTTATGGCAGTGATCACTAATTGCATTTACTTTTCTGAAATTTATCAGCTTCAGATAGATTTTTCCGTGCTGGCATACGGTTTTTTGGGAATGCTGCTTTACTTTAACACCTTTACTTACCAAAGTGTAGTGAATAAAGCTATCACAAGAGGGGGGATTTTAGATTATTTGTCGGAACCTGTCATATTGTTCGACTATGAAGGGATTCTTGCAGACTACACGGTACATATGAAGGATTTGCTTCCTGAAATGATCCTGAAAAAAAGAAATACTGAAAATGGGAAGCCATTAACAAGAGGAAAGTTTTTGGAATATACCGGAATCAAAGAAGTGACTGATTTATTAGAGGATAAGGAATTTGAATATGAGCTGAAAACGGAGCAGGGAAAGAAAATATATCAGTGCAAGTACAGCTGCATGAAGGATAAAGGAAAGATAGTAGGCTCCAGCTTTGTATTTTATGATATTACGACAGTAAAAGAAGCTTATTTTGCATTAGAGCGGTTCATTACTTATGACAGACTTACAGGCTTTTTCAATAAAAGAAGCTTTTTCAATCAGATGCCCCAGTGGGAGGACAGTAAATATTGGCCTGTTACGATAGCTGTTTTTAATGTGAATAATCTGCAGAGGATGAATGACAGCTATGGAACAGAATATGGAGATCAGGTCATGCTTGCTTTGGCTTCCATATTAAAAAGCTGTATCGGAATGGAAAACTTTATCGCCAAGGTGGATGGCGGCGATATTGTGGCAGTATTTGAAAACATGGGTCAGGAAAAGGCAATTGCAGTCTGTGAGAAAGTTAAGAAAAAGATGGAAACAGTGTCTCCTGATAATCCGGTCACTTTGGAATACGGCGTTTCGGAGAAAGCAGATGGAGAAAAGGCTGCCGATAAAGTATTTTTAGAAGCCAGAAACAGTATGAGAAATAAAAAAATGCTTCTCAATACTTCTGCCAGCAGGGCGCTTGTGGATTCCCTGAAACAGACCTTGAGTGAAAGTGATTATGAAACAGAAGAACATGTGGAAAGGACAAGAGAGATGGCAGCAAGGCTGGGAAGGGAAATGGGACTGAGCGATTCGGACATTGCCAAACTGGAGCTTCTGGCAGTGCTCCATGATATAGGAAAGGTTGCCATTCCCCACAGTGTACTTGTGAAAAAAGGAAAGCTGAATGAGGAAGAAAGAAAAATCATGCAGCAGCATACGGTAAAAGGCTACCGGATTGCAAAAAGCTCTCCGGAGCTTGAGGAAATTGCGGAATGTATCTTATCCCATCATGAAAAGTGGGATGGAACAGGATATCCAAACGGTTTAAAAGGAGAAGAAATCCCGCTTCTTGCCAGAGTCATATCGGCAGTGGATTCTCATGATGTAATGGTACATAACCGTCCTTATCATACGGCTATGCCGGAACAGGCTGCTATTGATGAGTTAAAGGCATGTGCCGGAACCCAGTTCGATCCTCATGTAGTGGAGGTGTTTGTGAACCTTCTTGAAAGAGAGGAGCTAAATAGGGAAGCACAGTAGAAATAAGGGATATTTAGAGGAAGGAAGATAAACCGGAATGCGTGACATGGAGTTTAAAATGGAGCGTCAGGGACTTTTGGAAGTTGGACAGAAGGTGACCATTACGGAAGGGATATTGCCAAGCAGCTATTACTATACGATAGACCCGTCTCTGGCAATGTCCGGAAACATTCCGTTTCGAGAGCGATTGAAATCCAGAGAGGGAACTGTGGTTGACATAAAGCAAAATGAAAGGGGCTTTTATGTAACAGTAAGCTTTTTGGAAGATAAATAAAACTATTTCAGGAGGAGAAAATGATGTTAAAGAAAATCAGTACGAAAAAGGCTCCGGCAGCTATCGGACCATACTCGCAGGGAATTATTGTAGATCATTTCCTGTTTGCATCAGGTCAGGTGCCTATCATACCGGAAACAGGAGAAATTGCAGAAGGAGATATTACCGTTCAGGCTACGCAGGTTATGAAAAATATTCAGGCAATCTTAGAGGAAGCCGGTACTACTTTTGAAAAAGTGGTAAAGACCACCTGTTTTTTGGCAGATATGAATGATTTTGCCGCGTTTAATGAGGTGTATGGCAGCTATTTTACCGAAAAGCCGGCAAGGAGCTGTGTGGCGGTAAAGACCCTTCCAAAAAATGTTTTGTGTGAAGTGGAAGTTATAGGCTATTTAGGAGAATAATTGTTTTAAAACAGGAATAAGAAACAACAAATTGTAAAAAATAGCAGGTAGAGATACCTGCTGTTTTTTATTTTTCCTGCTATCTGCTTATAATCGCATGAAATAAGAACAAGAAACGCATAATAAGAAAGAAAGGATGAGGAAAATGGATATGATGTCTTATATAAATGCATTCTGGGTAGGAGGACTGATTTGTGCCCTTGTCCAGATATTGATGGAAAAAACAAAGATGATGCCGGGAAGGATCATGGTGCTGTTAGTCTGCTTAGGCGCAGCTATTAGTGCCATAAATTTATATGAACCTTTTATGGAATATGCAGGGGCAGGAGCCAGTGTTCCCTTAGTTGGATTTGGCAATGTGCTGATGAAGGGCGTAAAGGAAGCTGTGGATGAAGCAGGGTTCATCGGCATTTTTCAGGGAGGCTTTAAAGCAGGAGCCGTGGGCTGTTCTGCAGCTCTCATATTCGGCTATATTGCCAGCCTGATTTTTAATCCGAAAATGAAGGATTAAAATCAGACTTCTTCAAATTCCATATTCATGGAAGTAAATGATTTTTTCAAGGCGTTGTCCCAAATGTCATCAAGGGATTTGTCCATTACAAAGGTATGAAATGCCGTCCCGGTAATACAGGTTAACTTTCCGGCTTCATATTTAATCATCAGGTGCAGGCTTTTTACAAGAGCAGGGTCCAGAGTACAAAGTGGATCTGCCAACAGCTTTTCCAAAAAGCGCTCTCCTACATGAAGCACTATTTTAAAGCGAATAGGAGTATGTGGACCGCGAATCAGAGAAAGGCAGATGGGACGCAGCTCTTTCCATAAAGAAAATTCCCTTGTAAGGGCTGGGGTATCCTCCAGCTCTTCCTTTGTATAGAATTCCTGTTGAATTCTGCCGTTAATGGAAAAATCATTGTAGGTAGTAATAGAGGCTTCTTCTAAATAGAAGGTATCGAAAGTTTCACTGTTGAGAAGCTTGTTCATAAAAAGCTTTTTATTTGTAATTTCCAATGCAATCATGGGTATTCTTCCTTTTTGGTTAATATAGTATGATTATAATAGATGGAGCAGGGGGATGCAAGGCAAATGCCCGTGGAGAAGGTAAGAATTTAAAAAGAATCAAAACTCCTCTTTTCAAATGTTAATCAATGTGCTATGATAAGTGGTAATGAAAACTATATCATGTCGGGAGAAAGATTATGAAATACAAAATTGTAATAGACAGTTGTGGAGATTTAACATCAGAATTAAAAAATGATGAGAGAATAGAAAGTATTCCTTTAGAGCTGCAGGTAGGTGAATATCGTACATGGGATGATGAAAGCTTTGATCAGGCTGATTTTTTAAAAAGAGTGGCAGCATGCTCACAATGCCCCAAATCATCCTGTCCGTCTCCGGAAAGATATATGGAGTCTTATGTAACGAACGCTCCGGATGTGTATGTAATTACGCTTTCGTCCAATTTAAGCGGCAGCTATAACAGCGCTGTGCTTGGAAAAAATCTGTATCATGAAAAACACGGGGAGAAAAACATCCATGTAATCGATTCCTGTTCAGCATCTATCGGACAGACACAGATTGCACTGAAGATTATGGAGCTTGCAGAGGAAGGAAAAGGCTTTGAGGAAATCGTAAAGCTGGCAGAGTCATTCCGGGATGCTCAGGATACTTATTTTGTGCTGGACAATCTGGAAACCCTTCGAAAAAACGGACGCCTGTCAAATGTAAAGGCAGTGGTGGCCTCCACCTTGAGCATTAAGCCTATAATGGGAGCTACGGATGAAGGAACGATTGTTCAATTGGGGCAAAGCGTAGGAATGAAAAAAGCATTACAGAAAATGACGGATATGATTGTAAAAAAAATCATGACGGAAATAGAAGCACCGGAAAAAGCGCGGATTATGATTTCCCATTGCAACTGTCCGGAAAGAGCGGAACATACGAAACAATTGTTGGAGGAAAGAGTAAAGGTAAAAGAAATCCTCATAGTGGACACCGCAGGCATCAGCAGTATGTATGCCAATGACGGAGGCGTTATTGTTACAGTATAAAAAGTTTTTTATCAAAAATGGAAAGAGTAAATTCCTTACCGGTTGTTAAAAGAATATGCCTGGGGGATTTACTCTTTTCAAATGCCTTGTTATAGGAGAATCCTTTCTTATAAGTTATGAACTCGCCGCAAAACTCCACTTCTCTTGCGAAATCCGCAATATTCCCAAGCATAAAGAGTTCTTTTTCTTCTGTCAGGTAAATATGAACCTGATGTCCTTCTTCTTCCGCATAAATAATATGGGAAATGGGGATATAGGTGGTTTGGTCCTCACTTCTGATTTCCATAGTAGGCACTTTGGCAGCCTGTTCCATTTGATGTATTTTTAGAATAACCTGTGTCAGCTGCTCCATCCGAAGAGGCTTTTGTACAGTTAAAAATTCCCCGGAGGGGAATGGGAGAGCGCTGCCGTTTTCTTCCGGCAGGCAGATAATGATTTTGTTCGTGGAAATGGAACACTCGGCCAGTTTATCTAAAATCTCTCCCATTAATTCTGTATTTGTCTGAAAATCCAAAAAAAACATGCTGTATCTGTGAGCAACCGGACCGATGGATTTAGCATCGCCAAAGGATTCAATATAAAGATTGCCGGCAGTATCCATAATGGAATCGCTTACCCGGTCTAACAACCGTTCCATATGCTTTCTGTCCGCTATGTTTTCAGCAATAACCGCAACGTACATAGTTCCTCTCCTTTATATCCGATAATAGAAGTGCATGATTTTCAAAATGATTACATAATTTCAAAAGTAACAGGCAAATACTGCAGAAGGAAAAAAAGCCCTATCTGCAAAAGCAGGATGGCAGGCATTCCGTAAAGGAAATACCAATGCCTTGTTTTATGATGGAAGGTGAACATACCGAAAATGGAACCAATGCTGCCTCCAATGACTGCAATGGTAAACAGAGCAGCCTCTGGTATGCGGAAGGCCTGTTTTCTGGCCTTCCATTTATCAATTCCCATTAACAGGAAGCCTGCTATATTTATAAGAACAAAATAAGCAATCAGAACTAAGATCACATCCATACAGATTACTTACCTTCTACTTCCTGCATCTTCATAGCGCGTACCTTGCAGGAAAGACCAAATAAGTTGATGAAGCCTTCTGCATCGTGATGGTCGTATAAATCACCTGTGGTAAAGGAAGCAATGCTCTCATTGTATAATGTATATGGGGAAGTAGTGCCTGCCTTTATGATGTTTCCTTTGTAAAGCTTGAACTTTACTTCGCCGGTAACATATTTCTGGGTGGATTCAATAAATGCCTGAACTGCCTCGCGAAGAGGGGTGAACCATTTTCCTTCGTATACGATTTGGGCTAACTTACTTCCCATCTCTTCCTTTTCGCGGTAAGTATCACGGTCTAATATAAGCTCCTCCAACTGCTGGTGCGCTTCGTAAAGGATGGTTCCGCCCGGTGTTTCATAAACTCCGCGGGATTTCATTCCTACCACACGGTTTTCTACAATATCAACAATACCGATGCCGTGTTTGCCGCCCAGTCTGTTTAATTCACGGATGATATCGGAAACCTTCATGGATTTTCCGTTAATGGATTTGGGAACACCTGCTTCAAAAGTCATGGTCACATATTCACCTTCCTCAGGAGCCTTTTCGGGAGTGGTGCCAAGAACTAATAAATGCTCAAAGTTCGGTTCATTTGCCGGATCTTCCAGCTCTAAGCCCTCATGGCTGATATGCCACAGGTTTCTGTCGCGGCTGTAGGAGTTGTCAGCGGAAAATGGAAGGTCAATGCCGTGAGCCTTGCAATACTCGATTTCTGACTCTCTGGAATCCAGAGTCCATTTATCGTTTCTCCATGCAGCAATAATCTTTAAGTCAGGTGCCAATGCCTTGATGCCAAGCTCAAAACGGATCTGATCGTTTCCTTTTCCGGTAGCGCCGTGGCAGATTGCGGTAGCCCCTTCCTTTCTTGCAATTTCAACAAGTCTCTTGGCAATCACAGGTCTTGCCATGGAAGTTCCTAATAAATATTTATTTTCATATACGGCATGAGCCTGTACGCAGGGAATTACATACTCATCGCAGAATTCATCTACTACATCTTCAATATACAGCTTGGAAGCGCCGCTTAATTTGGCTCTTTCTTCCAGACCATCCAATTCACTTTCCTGTCCGCAGTCGATACATACACAGATTACTTCATAATCAAAATTTTCCTTTAACCATGGAATGATGGCTGTAGTGTCCAATCCGCCTGAATAGGCTAAAATCACTTTTTCTTTCATAAATGTTATCCTCCAACTTAGTTTGCTTTAGTTACCTTTTAAATATACAACAAAGCTGGGGGGAATGCAAGTGAAAAATTATGCATAAAAAGTGTGAGGGGTTTGCATGAAAATGCATAAAAGGAAAAATGTGTTGCATATTATGCATGGTGGATGTATAATTATGCAAAAAGGGGAGTGGAGGGTGTTGGATGGGGGACGCAGGAGCAGCCAGCTTATATAGAAGTATTCCGGGCACGCTCTCGCTCTATGAAGACGCAGCGGTACTAACGCACCAAAATACGGTGCGTAAGGACCGGCGACTTCATCAAGGCCTGGAATACTTCTATATAAGCTGGCTGCTCCTGCTGGGTATCGAAACGCCTGGGGGTTTTGCGGAATCGGAATTTTGTAGCAGTTTAGAGTGGATTGTATTTTTTACAAATCCTTACAAATAAGGTAAGGAGTTTTCTGTTCCAGAATGCCTCTAAAGCAAAACGAAGGTATTACGTATCAATTCAATGCAATAAGGCAATAAGCTTTTCCAAACAAAGGAGGCCTTTCGAAAGCCAGTAGGAGCCGCTCGGTAATCTGGTAGTTTTATGGGCCTATAAGGAAAGTCCCCGATACAAGATCGGGGAAAAGTAAAGTCGCC
>CAMWWJ010000019.1 GCA_947177925.1 uncultured Lachnospiraceae bacterium | reverse complement strand
CCAGCTGATCCTGCTCAAGCGGTGCCCTCGAAAAAAGCAACATGAAAAACCAAAGCAACAGCCTCCTCAAAGCACTGAAGGTCGCCAGCCACGCCGGCGAGCCCGGTGCCGGAGCTTCTTCCTGCTTTTTTCTAGCCATTTGCTTCACCTCCGCCTTCTTCGTCAGATGAATTCTCTCTATCCTTTGGTGCTAAGAAAGATTTCAGCTTTTCCTCAATGACACGCGGATTCTCTCCTGCCTGAATGGACAAAAGACCTTCAATCATAATTTCCTTTATCATGATTTCTGCGTCATTGTTTGCTTTTAATTTACTTGCAACCGGCGTGCATATCCAGTTGGCTAACAGGGAACCATATAAAGTAGTAATCAACGCAACCGCCATATTGGGACCGATGGCAGCAGCATCATCCAGCTTCTTTAACATATTGATCAGACCAATCAGAGTTCCGATCATACCCCATGCAGGACCCATGGAAGCAACATCCTGCCAAAAGCCGATTTTTGCTTTATGCCTTCCTTCAACACTGGTAAGCTCTGTTTCCATAATCGCCCTTACCAGCTCCGGATCTGTGCCGTCCACGATAAGCAGTATACCCTTCTTTAAAAATTCATCATCCAGATCCCCTGCTGCTTCTTCCAAAGAAAGAAGGCCTTCCTTCCTTGCAACATTGGATAACTCAATAATCTTTTTTATGATTTCCGGAGTGTCCATAGCCGGTGACTTGAAAATAAGCCCCATGCTCTTTAAGCCGCCTATAAAATCCGATATGCTGTTAGATGCCAGAATACAAGCAAAAGCACCTCCAAAGGTAATCAGTGCTGAGGGCGCATGCAAAAAGTTTAACAGTGCCGCCGCACCTTCATCACCAGTTACAATACCAAAGATAACTAAGACCAAACAGGCAATCAAACCAATAATTGATGCTAAATCCAAAATGTCCACCTTCCTACTCTTGCATTAGCTTGCAAAAATATCCTTTCTATACGATTTTACTAAATTTTTTACTTCTTGTCTACTTTCTTTTACAATTATTTTTTTCCCGGTTGTAAAAGAAATGACTGTATCCGGAGTTTCCTCCACAGTCTCCATTAAGTCAGGATTTATCAGCACTTTCTGTCCATTCAGCTTCGTGATCTCAATCATTTTTATCATTCTCCAACTCTTTTTTAACGGATATCAGAATATTTTTCTAAAATTTACTAATCATTACCACAACAAGGCAGAAACGGTTTTATCCGTTTCCGCCCGCTGCTTCTTTTTTATATGATTATCTTACCTTTTCATTAACGTTTCAGGTTTACCAGCTCTTCCAGTAAAGTATCCGATACGGTAATAATTCTGGAATTGGCCTGGAAGCCTCTCTGGGTGGTAATCATTTCGGTAAATTCCGATGAAAGGTCTACGTTACTCATCTCCAGTACGCCTGTAGAGATGTAACCGCCGCTTGATGTGACATCCACGCCGATTCCATCAAATTCACCTGAATTCAGAGTAGCCGCATACAGGTTGTCACCCTGCTTTTCAAGACCTGCCGCATTTGGAAATTCCGCTACGGCAATCTGCCCTAACAGCTTTGTCTGCCCGTTGTCATAATGCGCATAAATCATACCATTGCCTTCAATGGATACGCCGGACATTTTTCCTACCCTGCGCCCCGCACCAGCTCCATTCTTATCTCCTGGGTCAGCACCAATCGTACTGGAACCCTTGGCATCGTAATTGCTGGATGATGAAAAGTCAATGTTTATGGTGGCAAAAGGTCCGTTTGGTATGGAAACACCAGCTCCGAAATCCAAATCCAAAGTAAAGTTGTTGGTTAATCCATTTACGGACTCTATCAGCTTTGTGGAATCGTTATATTTTACGATACCGCCCTGGATTTTCTTACCATTCACACTCAGTTCACCGTTTGCGCCTATAACGTCCGCAGCAATAGTGCCTTCTGCCAGCATGTCTCCCATAGTTTTGCCGTCCGCACCGCCATACAACTTGGAAAACTCCTCATAGGTGCTGAAGCCATAAGCATTTGCCACTATCTTCTGCTTTTGTGCCGCCGTTGCCTGTGCATCGTCCGTAAAAAGATCTGCATACTGATAGGTAACGCCTTCATAAGTAACGCTGGTAGCATTGGCCGTATAACCCTGTGCCACATTTAATGTCTGTGGGTTTGGTACATTTACGGTGCTTCCAAATTTCAGATCCGGAAATTGGGAAAGAACAGACTTTCCATTGGAATCCAGTATATCTGCTACCTCCACGCTGTATTCTCCGTTCACTCCGGTAGCCTTCATGGATAATTTTGCTGTATAAGCATATCCTGCATTGTCAAAAAAGCCTAAATTCATGATTTTTCCGCTTTCCGACGTAACATCCGGATCATTTTTGTCAATAATGCCGGATACATATGCCCTTGTAGTGGCTTCTGGCGGATATGTCATATTCTCTGCGCTCAGAACCTTTAGGGGACTTACTGTATCCTTCTTAATCTTCCCTGTTGTTTCATCTACCTGCCAGCCCATTACATTATAACCGTTAGAACTCATGGCAAGATTACCAACTGCATCCACATTAAAGGAACCGTCTCTTGTGAAGTAACGATTGGAACCGTCACTTACAACAAAGAATGCATCCCCCTTCAACTGAAGGTCAAAAGGATTCCCGGTTGTCTGGCTGGAACCTGGCTGGGTAATGGCAGTGCTGATTGCTGCGCTCTTTACCCCAAGACCGATCTGTTTTGCATTGGTACCGGCAGTTCCGGTAGTGGTGTTCGGGCCTGATGCACTCTGACTGGTCTGATACATCAGCTCCGCAAAATTTATGGATTGGGATTTATATCCTACTGTATTGACATTTGCTATGTTATTACCAATAACATCCATCTTAATCTGGTGTGTCTTAAGACCTGCTACACCAGAATACAATGATCTCATCATAATGAAATGACCTCCTATTTTTTATTGCCGCAGGCCCCTTCTGTCATTCAGGAACCAAAGCCTCCTTGTCGGTCCGGCTTACATAATTACGGCGCCATCAATGTTTGTAAAAATATGGTTATCTGTTTCTCCCTGATTCATGGCAGTAATGACCGTGTGATTGCTGATATTCACAATAAATGCAAGATCATCTACCAGTACAAGGGATTCTTTTATGCCTTTCTCTCCCGCCTTACTTGTACCTTCCGCCAAACGCTTAAGCTGTCCGTCCGTCAAATCGATATTCCGGTTCTGCAGACGGTTTGCCGCATGCTTGGAAAATCTCAATTCTCCGTTCTCTTCCAATTCCGTAGATTTTGCCGCTAAGATTTCGGAAAAACTAAGGCTCTCTTCTTTCTTTTGCTGATTGGATTTTATTGTCTGGCTCTGATACTCATTTTGTACCTGCCGGATAGAAAGAAACTGATTGGATATAGGGTTCATCTTCTTTCCTCCTCCATGAGCATTCGGGCTGTCCCAAACAGGCCCGGTTATTTTATTCTCCGTCCGTATTTCCTGAACCCTCAGTATTTGGCTTATTATCCTCCTCAATCTGAATGAGTTTCTTCATCTTTTCGATATATTCCTCAATCACCTTCTGATCTTCCTCGCTGATAAAGGATTTCTGATACTCGTTCATGGATTCGTATACCTGCTGTATGGATAATACTGCATCCTTATTGACAATACTTAAATTCAACATGCTAGGCAGCTTTGAAACAGCATATAACAATGCGGTTGCCATATTATAAGCCTCCAGATAATCCGCATCCGCCACTTCAGATACCTGATCCAAAGGATACTCCTCTCCATTGACTCCAAGAATGGCTTTACCGTTTTCATAAACGACATAATTTACCTTTCCGCTATCATATGTAACCTTTCCAGTGTCACTGACTGTTTTTACTACAACCTCTTTTCCTACAAGGGAAGATGCCCTCTGCAGTTCATTGTTTGCATTTAAGTTCTGCATTTCCTCAAGCTCCGAGAATGTAGCAAGCTGGGAAATATATTCCGTATTGGAGGTAGGCTCCAAAGGATCCTGATATTTCATCTGTGCTACTAATAACTGCAGAAATGCATTTTTGTCAAGGCTGTTTGATTTCTTTTCTTCTCGCTGGGCCTCCTGCCAGGATGTTCCCAAATCTAATTTTCCGTCTACAAACGGTGCTATGTTTGCCATATGATTCCTCCTTTCTTATACCATATAATCCAATGTGTTTCCATTTCGTTCCATCATGTCCTTCTGGATTTCCACCGCATCTTTTTCTTCGTCTGATAAATCCGTCTCTTCTCCTTCCGGTACATTCAGGTTAATCTTTCTTCTTGTTACTTTTTTGGCTTCATAAGCATTCTTTTCCTGACTGCCGCCTTTTTCCAGATTTCTTTCGAATTCATGGCTTGCTACCAGGACTTCCACCGCTTCCACCTTAACTCCCTGATTCTCCAGCTTTTCTCTAAGCTGTATCACCTGAGCTTCCAGTACTTGCTTTACCGCTTCGCTTTCTGTTGTAAACTGAGCGGTTATAATACCTTCCTTTGCACGAACCTGTAAGTGCAGCGTACCAAGGCTTTCCGGATGGAGCTGCATTTCCATGCTTGTAAAATCTTCTCCGCCTGTTACTCTTACCGCCTCCCCGATTTGATTTAAAATACTCTGGGGATCCACTGCTGGCAATGGCGTTTCCATTTTTACAGGAGCTGCATTTCCTTCTGCATATGCCGCCGGTTGTTGAATGTGTCCGGCTGCTTCCTGTCCTAAACCGGTATGGCTCTTTGACTGCCTGTTGTTGTCCTTAAGCCCTTCCTGTGCTGTCTGTTGTCCAGCTGTACCCGTCTCTTTGACAGATGTTTCTTTGGGAACTGTTGCATATTCTTTTCCGTCGCCTACTGCCAGAGTCTCATCCTGAACATCTTCTGCTGCTGCATTGCCAGCTTCTTCTCCTGTCAGGCCTTCCGTCTGTACAAAAGCCGCCTCTTCGCCGGAAACCAAAGCCTTGTCAAACTGTTCTTTTCCTTCTGGATTTTTTACGGCTTCTTCCAACATGGAAGCAATCTCTTCCGGCTTCATGCCAAGCTCTTTCGCCAGCTCTTCCACGGTTGCCTCCACCTGTCCGGAAAGCTCTTTAAGACCTTCAAACAATGCTTCATCTGTTACAAGAGTCAGGCCATCCATTTCTTCTACCATTTCCGCTGTAAGCTTTGCCAGATTTGTGGGATTCATAAGATCTCCAAAGGACAATCCCAGTGCTTCCATGGCAGCCTCCAGTTCCTCTACCGTTACATCCAAAGCATCGGCAATCTCTTCCTTTAAGTCTTTTGCCGTTTCTTCCAGCTTTCCGGCTTTCTCCCCTGAAAGCTTTTCTGAGGACTTTCCGGAATCAGCGGCTTCATTGGATATCTTATCCGGCCTGCCGTTTCCATTCTTTTCCAGTGCCTGGTTTTCACTTCCGGAAGCTTTGGCAGAAGCTTTTGTCTTTCCACTGTCCACCGGAACCTCTGTCCGGTTTCCGCTTCCGTTCATAATGTCAGCAAAGCTTTGCTCCATATTACGGGGTGAATTTCCGAAAGCCTTCCCGGCCGGCAGATTCAATGAAAATGCTGTCATATCTGTTGCTGGTATTCCCGTCATCCAAGTTCCTCCTTTCCTTTATTTTTCAATGTTCTTTTTTATAATTAATTGGAAGATTCCAAATAATTATCAATTATATTATCGGCATTGAAAGCCTGATGCTTAACTTTGAGGGTCCATGATTTTGGTAAGCCTTGCTGCCACCTTTTCATCCATAACTCCTAATATTTTCCCTCTTGAGCTGGCATCCATAGTATTTAAGATTTTTGCTGCCAATTCCAGATTGTCGGTCATAGCTTCAAAAATTGCCGCTGCCTCCTTAGGCTTCATCTCCGAATAAGCCTTTGCATAATCCTTCACCTTGCTGTCCACTTCCGCCTGTTTTACTACTTCCTTATATAAATACTCTGCCGTGGTAGGATCCATTTCCTCATAATATTTCCGATATTCATCAGCTCCCGGTCCCTTTTCCGAATAAACCACTTCTTCGTAAAATTCTGTCTTGATCCGCTGAAACTCCACCTGACTGCTTTCAAAGGTCTTTAACCTTTCTATCTCCGCCTTAAGAGCTGCAACTTCCTCCGCATCGGAAGCACTTCCATCTTTTTCCTTCTCCAGCTGCATTTCCAGAATCTGTATCTGCTCCACAGCTTCCTTCAGACTTGTATATCCGCCGTATTCGCCCTCATCCGCCGTTTCGGTTTCCTTAGAGCCGGGCAGTATTTTATTCACAACGGGCACATCCTTCAAAACAGGTGTCAGTACACTACTTCCGAAACCGCCTACATCCAGCTTGATCAAAAGACAGAGAATGCCCAGCCAGACAACAATAATAACTGTTGTTACCAATACTACAGAAATGGTACTGCCCTCCGAATCCTCATCCAAAGCCGCTTCCTGCATGGCAAATTCTCTTGCCCGCTCTTTTGCTTCCTTCCGTTGTTTTTTCTGCTCCTCTTTGAATTTTTTCTTTTCTTCCTTCAGTTTTCTTTTATCCGCTTCAGGATCTTTCGAAAAATTTTGTTCTAACACTTCTCTTGCCATTACCTGTCACCTGCTATTTATTTTCCGCCAGCTTCTGTCCGTAAGTATAGCTGGTAAGCTGATCGATTTCCTTGCTTTCCGCCGCCTTTTCCTCTAAAAGAAATTCCTCAAAGGCATTTTCCCTGAGAATTTCATGGGTCCTGCGTTCTGTGCGGACCTCCATGAGCGCCACCCGTTTTTCCTCTAAAAGCTTTTCTGCCAGAAAAAGAACCTTTTTCTGCTCTCCAATCCTGCCTTCTGTTTTCTGAATGCCTGATTTATTTAATACGATTTCCTGAATGTCCAGAAAATCCGCTTCTAACAAAGCCCTGGCTTTTCGTTCCAGAGCGGCTTTCCTGTTATATAGAGCAGACAGCTTTGCCTGCTCCTCTAACACTTTGCGGTTCGCTATGGCAAATTCATTTTTTGCCTGCTCCTCCAGCTTATTCTTTATATTCAGAATATTTTGCATACGATACTTAAATACACTCAAAACACTTCATACCCTCTATGCTCAAAACAATTCCAAAAGCATCTGTATCTCATCTTCAAAAGCAATCTTCTCATCGGTTTCCTGCATTAAAAACTCATTTACCTGTTCTATTTTTTCTATGGCAAAATCAATTGCAGGATTGCTTCCCTGCTTATAGGCGCCGATATTGATCAAGTCTTCCGCCTCTGTATAGGTTGCCATTACATTTTTCAGCTTTCCAGCCGCCTGCTTGTGCTCTCTTTCGCAAATCTGGCTCATGCACCTTGATATGCTCTGCAGAATATCAATGGCAGGATAATGGTTCTTATGGGCAAGCTTACGGTTTAACATAATGTGACCGTCTAAAATACTGCGGGCCGTATCGGTAATCGGTTCATTAAAATCATCGCCGTCTACCAAAACGGTATACAGCCCCGTAATGGAACCGTTCTGCGCCCTTCCTGCCCTCTCTAACAGCTTTGGCATCTCCGAATACACACTGGGAGGATAGCCTCTTGTAACGGGCGGTTCCCCGCTTGCCAGGCCGATTTCCCTCTGGGCCATGGAAAAACGGGTCAGGGAATCCATCATAAGCAGAACATCCTTTCCCTGATCCCTGAAATATTCTGCAATAGCTGTGGCGGTTTTTGCCGCTTTATTTCGTTCAAGAGCAGGCTTGTCGGAGGTTGCCACTACTACTACCGACCTCTTCATGCCCTCTTCTCCTAAATCTCTTTCAATAAATTCTCTTACTTCCCTGCCTCGTTCTCCAATCAGGGCAATTACATTGATGTCAGCTCTTGTATTTCTGGCAAACATTCCCATAAGGGTGGATTTCCCCACGCCAGAACCGGCAAAAATCCCGATTCTCTGTCCTTTCCCCACCGTAATCAATCCGTCTACCGCCTTAACTCCAAGGGGCAGTATCGTATCGATAATCTCTCTTTTTAGAGGATCCGGCGGAAGGGCCTCTACTGGATATGTGCTTTTTAAGGAAAGCTCCTCTCCGTGTATAGGTCTTCCAAGTCCATCCAACGTCTTTCCAAGCAGTTCTTCTCCCACCTGCACCGACAAAGGATATCCCTGATTTTCAACAATACAGCCGCCGCCAATGCCTTCCGTCACTTCATAAGGCATAAGCAGTGTTTTTCCGTTTTGAAAGCCCACCACCTCAGCAAGTATGTATTTCCCCATCCTGCCCTCCAGGTAAATGCGGCAGATATCCGCAAGCTTTGCTTCCGGCCCCGCTGATTCAATGGTAAGTCCTACTACATTGACTACCTTTCCCATTTTTTTGAAAAAAGTATCTTTTTTTAAATTTTCATATTTTTGAAAATCAATCCGCAGCCCTTCCATACTAATTCCTTTCATAAGACAGTAACTGCAGCTGCTTTGACAATTCTTCCAATTGAACGCCCAGACTGCAGTCAAAAATGCCTCCCTCGGTTTCTATCATGCATTCAGCCTGAGCCAGGGTCATATCCTCAATCACCTCAAGAGTGGCATCCTTACCTGCAACAAACTGCCTGATTTCATCCTTTTTGGCACTGACCGCCTCAAAATCATCCTTTGATACATGGATGATAAAGTCCCGGCCCGCCCCCATCCTGCTTATGCTCACTTCCAAAAGATGTACGATCATTTCCTTCTCATGTTTTAAATTCACTTTAAAAATATGTTCATAAATGCCGGTAAGTGCGTCCACGAATCCCGGCTCCAGCTCTTTTATCTTTTCCTGATATGTTCTTTCTAAAAATGCCTCTTTTTCAGACAGCTCCTTTTCCCTTTGGGAAATTTCCGATTGCGCCTGCTCCATAGCTTCACTGTAGCCTGCCCGCTGTCCTTCAAAAAAGCCCTCTTCCTTTGCCTTAAGCTTAAGAGCCTCTGCTTCCGCCTGAGCCCTCTGCACAATCTCCTCGGCTTCCCTTTTTGCGTTTTCTATCAGTTCTTCCGGCGCAGGCCCTGCATATGTTTCTTCCGGAACCATCTGTGCTTCTATGCCCTGGGAAAATTCTTCGTCACCCATATCCAGCTCTTCGCCTAACAACCTTGCCACGCTGGCCGCTTCCAAAGTATTTGCCTTTTCTACAGCCACAAATTCTTTTACCGATTCTTTGGGCGCTTCCTTTACGGTAGTCTGAAACTCCTTCAGCCGTTTCTCAAAGACTGCATTGGAATCTATTACTACGGTTTCTTCTGTCTGAAATGTAATATAGGATTTATATAAATTCGGACTAGACAACGATTTCGTCACCTCCGCCTCTGGATATTACGATTTCACCTGAATCCTCCAGCTTCCTGATAATATTAACAATCTTCTGTTGCGCTTCTTCTACATCCTTCATACGTACAGGACCCATGAATTCCATATCCTCTTTGATCATCGTAGCAAGACGTTTGGACAGGTTATTAAAGATTGCAGTCTGAACCTGTTCATTGGAGCCTTTCAGTGCAATTGCCAGATCGTTGTTGTCCACATCCCGAAGTACTCTCTGAATTGCTCTGTCGTCAAGCAGCAAAATATCCTCGAATACAAACATCTTCTTCCGGATTTCGTCGGCCAGCTCCGGCTCTTCGATTTCCAAAGTTTCCATAATATGCTTTTCTGTTCCTCTGTCTACAGTATTCAAAATGTCCACTACCGCATCTACGCCGCCGATAATAGTGTAATCCTGATTTACCAGCGAAGACAGCTTTGATTCCAATATCTTTTCTACCTCTTTGATTACATCCGGACTTGTACGATCCATCATTGCCATACGCTTTGCCACGTCCGCCTGTCTGTCTGGCGGAAGGGAAGAGATAATGCTCGCCGCCTGTCCGGAAGGCAGATAGGATAAAATAAGTGCAATAGTCTGAGGATGTTCGTCCTGAATAAAGTTCAGGATCTGTCCCGGCTCTGCCTTTCTTACAAATTCGAAAGGCTTTACCTGTAAGGAAGCTGTCAGCTTTCCAATTACCTCCACAGCCTTGTCTGTGCCAAGAGCTTTTTCCAAAAGCTCTTTGGCATAGCCGATACCGCCTTCGGCAATATACTGCTGTGCCAGACAAACCTCATAGAATTCATTGATTACCTCGTCCTTTACCTGGGGCGTAATGCTCCTTGTATTGGCAATTTCCAAAGTCAATTCTTCAATTTCTTCTTCTTTTAAATGCTTAAAAACAAGCGAAGATTTCTCCGGTCCAAGGGCAATCAGTAAAATTGCAGCCTTTTGAAGTCCTGATATGCCAGATTCTCCTCGAGCCATTGGTATTTACCCCCATTCCTCCGTAAGCCAGTTCCTAAGTAAGCTGGCAACTGCTTCCGGATTTTCATCCACAAATTTTTCTATCAGTTTTCTTGTCTCTGATTTTTCTTCTAACTCAATATCTTCCAACTCTACTGCCGGGGTAGACTGTAACAGCGATTCCACAGAAAGCTCTTCTTCCATCTGATCTGCTTTGGCTCCCCTCATGCTCCTTAAAACAACAAAAGCAAGCAATGCCAGAATCAGTACGATCAGCACAATCTGCACTACATCCCATGCACCTACGGAAAGACCTTCCCTATCAATAAATATAGGCTTTTCCTGCGCCACGATCTGAATATTCTCTTCAGAAATGCCGGTAGCCTTTGCTACCAGTGCATAAATTTCATCATCCACTTCCAGCTTTACTACATCGCCATTAGTAACCTTAAATTCATCCCAGGTGATTCCTTCTAAAAGTCCCTGTCTCTGAACTTCTTCTTCTTTATAGACATGAAGCTTTGTAGCTGCAATGCCTATGGAAGACTCCTCATAAATCACATCTCCAGGGGGCTTTACCTCAGACGATACGTTTTCATCCTGCAGATACTTGCTCTCTCTCTCTGAACTGGTTGAAGAAGAATCCGCATAATCGCTCAACACATAGCTGGCTCCGTCTTCATTGTTGCTGCCTGTGCCCGGTTCTCCTCCGGTAATGCCCTGACTTTCAGTGTCAAAAACTCTTTCCTCACTTAAAAGCCCCTGCTCTGAACCTTCCGGTGCTCTATAAGTATGGCTGGTCTCTTCCTTTGTGGAAAAATCAAGCTTTAAATTGCTGGTCACTTCCACACTGTCATAAAGCGTGGTTCCAATCAGAACGGAACGCACTTCACTTTTCACGATTGCTTCCGCTTTTGATTTGGCATCCAGCTGGGTGCTGGCGCTTCCTGCAGTACTGCTGTTATCTTCACCGGCAAAAAGCAGATTGCCTGCCGAATCAATAATCGTTACATTATCGGTACTGGTATTACCAAGGGCAGTGGCCACATACCTTGCCAATGCTGCTGCATTTTCCCCGGTAAGCTCCATTCCGCCTTCAATTTCCAAAGTAACCGCAGCAAAAGATTCCTTCTCCTGCGCAATCAATGTTCCATCCTGCTCCGGTATGGTCAAATCCACCTTTGCCCATTTTACCGCTTCATTTCTCTTAAGGGTGGACTCCATATCCTTTTGCAGCCATACCTTATACAATTTCTGCTTATCCGCTTCTGTAGTGGAAAAACCGCCGGCTGTAACCTCTTTTATACCGCTGTATGTATCGGAAGGAATATTGTTGGAGCCTAACAGAAGATTGGCGTCTCCCTCCTGGCTCTTTAATATGGATATCCTGAGCCCATCCGTACTTGTCTGATATTTTAAATTCTCTGCCTCCAGAAGATCCACAATCGCAGCCGCTTCCTTTTGACTTTCGCAGGTTACCAGAGGAATATACTGCGGCCTTGTCAATGCATAGCTCAAAATGGAAAACATCAAAACAATGCCGGCAAATGCACAAACAACAATCGTCTTCTGCTTTGGATTGAATTTATTCCACCATTCTAATAACTTTTCTGGAATTTTTTTAAATCTGTCTGCCATAACAAGTTACTCCTTAGTACCTTACTTTAAATCTGAATCTGCATGATTTCTTTATAGGCTTCCATAAACTTGTCTCTTACCGCAATAGTATATGTAAGTGCAGTCGATGCCTTCTGCAATGCGATTCCAAGATCATGTGGGTTTTCCGTTTCACCAAGAGCAAGCTTTATCACCTCATTTTCGGCATCGGACATGTAACCGTTGGTTGTATTGATTCCTTCTACAGCCGTATGCAAAAAGGATTCAAACACATCCTTGTCCGTTCCCTGGCCGCTGTGGATTTTCATGTTGGATAACAAAGGGCTTGTTTTGACCGCCTCTTTGATAATGCTTGAATTTACATTGTTTAAAGCTGTAATGTCCATCTCATTTCCTCTTCACTTTTTTATTTTAGTTTGCCATTTCCAGACCTTTGACAGCCATGCTCTTGCTTGCATCAAAAGCTGTGGCATTTGCCTCGTATGCCCGGCTGGCATCAATTAAATTGGTCATTTCCGTAATGATATTTACATTGGGATATAATACATAGCCATCCTCATCCGCATCAGGATGGGCAGGATCATATGCTTTTACCAAGTCTGTAGTGCGGTCCTCATAGGTGCCCACTACCTTTACCCCTTTACCCGAATAACGGTCTGTAGCATTATTTAACACCCTGGAAAAAGGGGTCTGTGAATCCCGTTCCTGAAATACTACTGTCTTCCTGCGGTACGGCGTGCCATCGGAGGTTCTGGTGGTCTTGGCATTTGCCACATTTTCCGAAATCACGTCCATACGGTATCTTTGCGCCGTAAGTCCCGATGCATTGATGTCAAAAGCAGTAAACATACTCATAATTCATTCCTCCTATTTCATAGCTGCCTTTAGGTTGGCAAATTCCTGATTGTAGGCATCAACTAAAGCCCGGTATTTAATCTGATTGTTGGCCAGTGCCACATTTTCCGAATCCGGATCCACATTATTGCCGTCCAGCCGATAGGAATATCCAGAATAGTCCGTATAGGTGGTTGGAAAAAGTTCGCCCGTCCTTACCCCAGCTACCTTTGCATCCATGGCTTCATATCTGCTGCTCCCAAGAGCCTTTGCCAACTGGCTTTCAAAATCAACATCCTGCCGCTTATAGCCCGGTGTGTCTTTATTGGCAATATTATTAGAAATAGCCTCATTTCTCAGCCATGAAGCATCTGCCGCTTTATCTAATACATTGATATAATTGTATACGCTTGTGTTGATCATACTTTTCTCCTCTCCTAAGGGGGTGCAAATGTCACTCCATACTATTATAAATTATTTTTAAAAAAACGCAAGGCATTTTGTAAAAAAAACAAAAGCAAAAAAGGATTTATTCTTTATAAATCCTTTTACTAAAACTCTCCGGGCAACTCCTTTTGCCTTCTCGCTTTTGCAGCTTATATTTGCTTTTTCAATTCATCCAGCTCATCATATATGGCATCGTTTATAATCTTGATATAAGTGCCCTTCATGCCGGAAGACCTGGATTCTATCACTCCTGCGCTTTCGAACTTTCTGAGGGCATTTACAATGACCGAACGGGTAATCCCTACCCTGTCCGCAATCTTGCTGGCCACTAAAATCCCTTCCATTCCGTTCAGTTCGTCAAATATATGTACGATAGCTTCCATTTCCGATAAGGATAATGTATGAATGGCGGATTTTACCACTGCCTGCTTTCTGCTTTCCTCTGCATTTTCTTCATTGACCGCCCGAAGCATCTCCAGGCTGACCACCGTTGCCCCATACTCGCACAGAATGATATCGTCTATGTCGTAGGCTTCCTCTTCATTATAAATAAATAAGGTCCCGAGTCTTTCTCCGGCAATATCAATAGGAGTGATGACGCCTTGGAAACGTTTCGTATCCGTAGCTTCAAAGCCAAGGGTCTCCAGATTGACGTTTTCTTTTGTGGAAAGCACTGATAAAAACCTTTCATTCAATGCACTGTCTATGAAATCTCCCACCTGCCCTTTTAAGAGCTCCGTAATCACTTCCACGCTGCCGCAGTTGGCAAGTCCCAAAACCTTACCCTTCTTACTGATCACAAGTACATTGGAATCCAGTATCTCCTTTAATACTGTGCATATATCGGTAAAGACCACCTTGCTGGAGCTGTTATTATGCAGCAGCTTTCCAATCTTTCTCGTTTTATCCAGTAACTGTACACTGCTCATCGTTTCCTCCGTAATCCCATAATCAATAGAATAAGTTACATGCCATTGCCATTACTATTGATATGTTACCACAATTTCTTTTAGACTGCAAGAATTTTCAGATAATTGGCTGTTATTGGTTATTATTGGGCTTGTTTTTGTTCTTTGGGCATCGGTTCTACGTAGCCGCAGCCTTCTCCTGAGCAGACCAGCTTATTGCCTTTTTCCAGTAAAACAGAACCGCATTTGGGGCACATTTTTGTGCTGGGCTTCTGCCATACCATAAAGTCGCAGTCCGGATTGTTTTCGCAGCCGAAATACTTTCTTCCTTTTTTGGTCTTTTTCAGCACTACTTCCTTGCCGCATTTGGGGCAGGGGACTCCGATTTTTTCCAGATAGGGCTTGGTGTTCCTGCAGTCCGGAAAACCGGGGCAGGCTAAAAACCTTCCGTGGGGACCATATTTGATTACCATCTGTCTGCCGCAAAGATCGCAGACCTGGTCGGATACTTCATCTGCAATTTCTATGGATTCCAGCTCTTTTTCCGCAAGGTTTACCGCCTCGTCTAAATCCGGATAGAAATTCTTTACCACTACTTTCCAGTTCACTACTCCTTCTTCTACTTTATCTAAAAGGGATTCCATATTGGCGGTAAAATTCACATCTACAATGCTGGAAAAGGCATCTTTCATAATGGAATTTACCACTTCCCCAAGCTCGGTAACATATAAATTTTTATCTTCCTTTACAATATAGCGCCTTCCCAGGATGGTGCCAATGGTAGGGGCATAGGTACTTGGACGGCCGATGCCAAGCTCTTCCAATGTGCGCACAAGAGAGGCTTCCGTATAGTGGGCGGGAGGCTGGGTAAAATGCTGCTTAGGATCAAAGCTTTCCAATTGAAGCTCCGTATCCATATCCAGTGCCCTTACAAGCACATTTCCTTCCTGTTTTTCCTCATCCGCTTCTGTATATACGCTCATAAACCCGTCAAATATTGTTTTGGAGGCGGATACGGTAAAACGATAATCCCCGCCATCGATTTTCACGGAAGTGGTCTCGTATAATGCAGGATTCATACAGCTTGCGGTAAACCGTTTCCAGATAAGCTGATATAGTCTGAACAAGTCCCTGCTTAATGATTCCTTCATTTCCAAAGGAGTTCTTGTAACATCTGTAGGACGGATGGCCTCGTGGGCATCCTGTATCTTTCCTGTGGATTTTTTTACCGCTTCTCCCTGTCTTGCATACTCATTGCCGTAAACACGGGAAATATATTCTTTTGCATTTTGCTTTGCTTCTTCCGAAACTCTGGCAGAATCCGTACGAAGATACGTAATCAGACCTACTGTGCCGCTTCCTTTGATTTCCACTCCTTCATAAAGCTGCTGGGCAAGCCTCATTGTCTTGGAGGTGGAAAAATTCAGCGCCTTGCTTGCCTCCTGCTGTAAGGTAGATGTGGTAAAAGGCAGAGGCGCCTTTTTGCTCCGCTCCCCTTTCTTTACGGAATGCACCTGATACTCCGCTCCTTTTAGCTCGTCTAAAATCCGGTCCAGCTCTTCTTTGGACGAAATTGTCAGCTTCTTTTCCTTTGTTCCATAAAACTTTGCCTGTAACGGCTTCTTTTCTCCGGGTATTTTCAAATTGGCATCCAATGTCCAATATTCTTCCGGAATAAAAGCATTGATTTCCTCCTCCCTGTCACAGATAATCCGAAGAGCCACAGACTGGACACGTCCCGCACTGAGCCCTCTTTTCACCTTTGCCCATAAAAGGGGAGATATCCGATAGCCCACCATCCGGTCGAGCACTCTTCTTGCCTGCTGGGCATCCACCAGATCCATATTGATTTCCCTTGCATGCTTTAAAGATTCCTTTACCGCATTTTTGGTGATTTCATTAAAAGTGATCCGGTAGACTTTTTTGTCCTCTAACTTCAATGCTTTTAACAGATGCCAGGATATGGCTTCCCCTTCCCGGTCCGGGTCCGTTGCCAGATAAATCTTTTCCGCTTTTTTCACTTCCTTCCTTAAAGAAGCAAGTATGTCCCCTTTTCCACGTATGGTGATATATTTTGGCTCATAATCGTTTTCCACGTCAATGCCCATCCGGCTTTTTGGCAGATCCCGCACATGTCCGTTGCTGGCAAGCACTTCATAATTTGCTCCTAAAAACTTCTTAATGGTCTTTACCTTTGCAGGTGATTCCACAATTACTAAATATTTTGCCATGATGATTCCCCTATTCTTTTCCGTTTCAAGTAATCGTTTCACACTATACACCAAAAAAATGGGGATGTAAAGAATTTTTTGTGAAAATTATAGATTGAGGAAATTATAAATTGAGACGGGGCGTTAAGAAAACTCACGAAAAAACAGGCCCCACTAAGGGACCTGCTTCCATAATGACTTCCATCTAATCCAGCTTCAGTAAATCCATCTTCGTAACACCTAAAGACGCATAGGACTTGCCTGAGATGCTTTTGTTTCTCTTACCGGTTATTGACACACTTTCAATTGTAGTTTGTGCCTCTACATACAACTTAAAGTTATTGCTGCTCTTCAGTAAATCCATAGGAAGCTTTAAGCCATACATGACACCGCTGGTAGCAGAAGTATCATAAGCATAAGTCTGGGTAAAATCAGCTGAATAGAACGGCATTTTTATTTCCTGAACCGTAATCACCTCTCCGTTATCCAGTGTAATACTCTGTGCATTTTCAGTTCCTGATGGCACTCCCATCCAGAATTTCAGTTGGATTTCCTTTGTACCTTTTACCATATTGGGGTCGGATACACGGAACCATGCCCTAGTTGCATTAGCATCTGATATGCCTACAAATGGATACTGATATTTGGTAGTGTCAGTCTTATCCTTAATAATAGAGGATTCTGCCTTATTTGTGTCGCTGGCATTCAAGCCAATATTTTCATCATAAGGCACTACGATATTACTGATAGGAGAACTGTTCAAATCATTTCCATCATATATGCTTACAGTAGGTCTTTTGATTCCTGCCCGGTATGCAGCAACCAAAGTGTTGATAAACAACTGGGCTTCTGTTCTATTATCCGGTAGTATCAAGCTGTCATGTCCGCTTCCGGTATATGTCACGTTACCGCTGTTAAAAATATAAAAATTATTGACACCGTCTTTTGGCGATATATTATATGCACCATCGCTAAGCTTGGATGTAACAGCTTCACTATCCGGATTCTCCTTATCGTTATGTCCATAAGCCAGCGTATACCAGATGGTAATATCAGCTGTTCCGTCTTCATCCTGATCTGCTTCCATATTGGGCTGGAAATACTGCCCATGGGTGTTATTTACTGCAAAGGCATCCGGCAGCTTATATGGATAATTGGTAATCTGCCCGTCATTTACCTTATCAACGAACATTACATATTCCTGATTGTTAGAATATGCCCAACCATTCGTATCAGGAGACACCAGATATGGATGCCCCTTGTGTTTATATTTCATGTTTACAAACATAGTGAATCCCTGCGTCTCTGGTGCCAAAAGCCGCTTGTTGCTGCCCGGCTGATATGCAACCCGCCTTCCTGAGCCTTCAATAGCCGCAATGGCTGCCGCATCATTTGGATCTGCCTTGGCATATTGTTTTCCGGATCTGACTTCCTGCATAACTGTTACACCATACCGATCCATTCCCAGCACATCACGTAGTATGCTCACACTTTTATAATTCGGATAGTGCTCCATAAAGTCATGCGTAAGCAATACGGGTTTTCCGCTGTCTATATAATCCCTTATGGCATTTGTTGCATTAATTTGTTCAATGCCACTGCCATGTGTATCATCAAAGTTGTCTCCAAATCCCAGCACAAGCATATCGAACTCATTTAAACATGTATAGTACTTTCCTTTATTCACATCTATCGTAGTGTTTTCATCAACCTGTACCTTTGCTATGTAATTGCTTGTTACGTAGTCCTCCTGATTTATTGTCGTTACATTCAGGTCAAACATCTTCAAATCAGCCAGCCGCTTGCTATACTTGCCGTAATAATTGCTTCCAGTTGCAATACTTTGCTGTAAATTTAAATTACTTCCATCATTTCTATTGGGATCCATAGATGAATCGCCTGTTCTGGTAATCTGCAGAATCTTAATAACGGCTGCTGATTCTCCCTTTATAGCGGAATATCCTGTCTCGCTTGCAGAAACATTAGGATTAGTGCTCTTTGCAACTTTTAAGCACCATGGAAGGACTCCCTGATAGCCATCCGGCACATCCCTCTTCAGCCTGTATAATACATTGGTAGAGAGTTCGTAAACATTTCCACGAACCGATGCGGCATGAGGTACCTCCACTCCAGTCAGAGCATTCGTTACAACTGCACCTTCTAATTCCTCCGATTCGGAAAATTTTCCATCCGCATTAACATCCACATACAGCTTCGGGGTGTAAATATCCGATTCCGTACTGTTTACCGCAAAATTCTGAAGAGTAAATTCAAATTCCAGATAATACTTGCCATCCGCCTCTGGAGACAAAACCGCTTGTGAGTCAGCCTTAATCGCTCCATCACTATCTACTGTATATTCGTATTCTGTAGGTCTTGACGTAACGTCCATGGACATTTTTGCAGCATTGACTGCCTGAATAACCTTTTCCTTCCGCACTGCCTTTTCTGCAGGGCTGATTGACGCATCCGTAAAATCCGCCTCTGCAATAAAGTTTTCATAGCCGATTGAAGAATAATTTCCTATGCTGCTTAAATCTGTACTCTGACCGGTTGCCACCTGGAAAAACTCATACATAACTGAGCTGTTGTCAATTCTTCCATGATCAACCCCATGAGCGCTGCCTGTGTCATACTGGGTTGGATTAATGATTCTGTTACCATCTGTATCCGTCTTTAACATATCCTCTGCCACGATAATCGGATATCCCGTATCCAGATAATCCAGCAATTCCGTCTTTTTATAAATGGTCAAATCCCTAGCCGCATAACGAACCCTTCCATCTGTGTAGTACTCTGTATTATTATCAAGAAAGCCCCATAGACGATGTATCCACTGGCTGCTCCAGGGATGATACTCGGTAATAGAAGCAGTATCCCCGATGTTAAAATATACCATGCCATCCATGGCATTATCCTCAAAATCAGTAATTTGACCTGATCCATGAATGTTATTGGTCATACTATAGTTTCCTGTAGAACCATTATAATATGTATCATATGCAGGATTGGGCGAACAGTTGGAACCAATATAAATAATATCAAAATTTTCCCTGAGATTATCACTGATACAGATAAACTCATCAATCGTCATACTTGTAAATCTTACTCTGTCAACATTTGCCTCCTCTACAGAGCCGTCCTCTTTTATAAAGGGCTCACCTAAATATCTTTTTATAAACTCCTCTCTATTGGTCAAACACTGATTCTTATACCTATTACTGCCGTTTTTAATTTCCAAATAACTCTGGGTACCCCAGCCAATATTAAAGGAAAAGTCCCTGCATGGCTCAATTTCCAATATCCGAAGGTCATTTTTTACCAGCTCTGATGCAGTGCCGTCATAGGACAAGATATACTGCACAACTACCGCCGGCGTAACCTGCTCACTCATTTTTTCTGTAGGATTATTGGTATTATTGATTCTTACCGCATATTCTACCTGAGAAAGCCCTGCTGCTACTATGGTGTCCACATATCGGGAATTAAAATCACCATTTCCAAAGAAATCATAAGCATCCACCTGTGCTTTTGGACTCTGGAAGTACTGCAGCCTGTGTTCATATACATATACACTTCCCGCTACAAAGTTGCCATAGCCGCCGAGGGGCGCAGTAGTCATAAGGTAATGCCACACGGTATTGCTTACGCTTCCAAAAGACAATATGCTGATGTCGCCATTGCCTGCAGTGGAAATATCAAATCCGTTATTTGCCGCACCACCTGCGCCATTTCCCGACAAGGTATCCGTTAAAACAGCCGTCTGATCCTTCTGCCACAAAAGCAGTACCAGCTTTTCCATATTGGATAAGGTTCCAAGGGCTGCTTTATCTCCCACCGTATCCGTATCAATCAGGGCATAGTCCATAATGACCGCCTGATGTTCATTGCTTACTACAGCATTGTATAAATCCATCACCTGGGAATCCGTAAAGTCTTCCCCTTTCTGAATATATACTTCATTTCTTCCTGAAATATAAATCAGATCATATTCTTTCGTATTGATTCCATTTGCTGCGATTTCCGTCGGTGTAGCTGTCTTAATGGAAACATTTATAGATTTGTTGGCATCTCCAAATACTAATTCTTTAAACC
>CAMWWJ010000018.1 GCA_947177925.1 uncultured Lachnospiraceae bacterium | reverse complement strand
TGTCTATTATACCAAAAATCGAAACTATCAACAACTTAATTTATGGAATACTAGTTGGGATTTCCATTTCTCCTGCTTGATCTTCTCACTTCCCCCATTTTTTTTGCTTGATATATCCTGCCACACAGTACTTATTTTGTGAATGGTATTACGGAGAAAATAGTAGACCTTATTTTCTATATTATGCTATAGGAGTTCAAAGGCCGAATGTTGATGTGATGAAAAAAATATAAAATTTTTGTAACAAATTGCCCATAAAAAGGAACATATAGTATGAGGTGTTAAAATGGAAAAAAAGCAGATGGAAGAACTATATCAAAAAAATGCCGTAACGGTATATAAGTACTTGTATACTCTGACTCGGGATTCCATGCTTGCGGAAGATTTGACTCAGGAGACCTTTTATCAGGCCATCAAGGGGATTGACGCATTCAGGGGTGATTGTAAGATTTCTGTTTGGTTATGTCAGATTGCAAAAAGGTTATGGTATAAGGAACTTCAGAAAAAGAGCAAATATGTTACGGAAGAAATAAAGGATACAATACCTTCCCAGGAAAATATTGAGCGCAGATATGTACAAAATGCAGAAAAAATAGAAATGTTCCGTCTTATGCACCATTTGGATGATCTTACAAGAGAGGTCATGTATCTGCGTCTGGCAGGAGAGTTGAAATTTGCTGAAATTGCGGACATCATGGGAAGAACAGAAAGCTGGGCACGGGTGACTTATTATAGAGGCAAACAAACATTAATGAAAGGAAGAGAAGAATGGAAAGAGAATTAGATTGTGAAATCGTAAAAGATCTGCTTCCCCTTTACGTGGATGGAATGGCAAGCGAAATTTCTAAAAAGAGCATAGAGAATCATCTAAAGGGCTGCAGCGATTGTCTGGAGATATATGAGAATATGTCAGCCGAAATTGAGGAGAAAAAACAGCCGGAAGTTGAGGATGTGCAAAGGTTTTTAAAAAGGACGAAACTTATGTACTTTTTGTATGTACTTGGCGGCATAAGCATGGTTGCCATAATAACCTGCATGATAGTGGATTTGGCCTTGAATAAAGGAATTACATGGTCGTTGATCGTGGCTGCCTCTATTGTATTTGCGGATGCTGTTCTGTACTCTGCTTTGTCAGGTAAGAAGAATAAAGGCCTCAATACCATGAGTGTAATCAGCATTGGCACAGCTTGTCTGCTTCTGATGATTCAGATAACCAGATATTATTTGATGAATGTGGGAAGTTTCTGGATAATCCGTTATGGTTATCCGATTCTGTTGGTATGGCTTGCAGTCATATGGACACCTATGCTATGCAGGCATTTTTTTAAATGGAATCCATGGGACTGTATCGCTGTATTTTTGATTGCCGTCATAGTAGGAAATTATGCAACAAAATTGATTACAGGTGACTATGTATGGAACCGGGATTTGTGGAATCTGTATAATTTCCTTGGAAATGCCTTGGGAGAGATGATGGGAGCCGTATTATTTGGGATATTGGGGAGGATAAAGAAATGGAGAAAGTAATATCCGTGACAAATCTGAGAAAGCAATATAAAAAAGAAGTGGCAGTAGAGAATGTGAGTTTTGAATTGGAACGTGGAAGCATCATGGGGCTGTTGGGGCCAAATGGTGCCGGGAAGACCACCACATTAAAAATGATAACAAATCTTTGTTTTAAGGATGAAGGAAAGGTTGTAATCCATGGGGTGTCAATGGATTACAATGCGAAAGCGGCATTATCCAAAGTAGGAGCCGCATTGGACACACCCAGTTTCTATAATGAATTGACCGCAAAAGAAAATCTGGAGTGTTTTGCCGCACTGCATAAGGCAAGTTCGGAAAAGCAAGTTATGGAGCTTCTTGACTTAGTTGGATTAAAAGAAGTAAAAGAAAAGAAAGTAAAAGCCTTTTCTCTTGGAATGAAACAAAGGCTGGGATTGGCCAGAGCCATGCTGGGAGAACCGGAGCTGATTATACTGGACGAACCGGCAAACGGATTAGACCCACAGGGAATGGTCTGGTTATACAGAATGATTGGCAGGCTGGCACGGGAGCGGAAGATAACCTTTCTTGTGTCCTCTCATTTGCTACATGATATGGAAGCGCTTTGCACGGATGTTCTGATTTTGCACAAAGGGAAAAGCATATTACAGGGAAAAACACAAGACGTGTTAGCAGAAGGGGCAGATACGGTTATTTGTACCATTCAGGAAGTCAGGGAGTTTGAAAATATGTTGCTGCATCTGCAGGGGATAAGGATAGTAAAGAAATGGGATGATTGTTTTACAGTCAGACTGGAAGGTATGAGCCTTGATGCATTTATTAAAAAAATTGTGGAAAGAAATCTGCATATCCTATCCATTACCAAACGGCAAAATACTCTTCAGGAGCTGTTCTTGAAGTTGACAGGAGGTGCAGAAGCATGCGTGTTTTGACAAAATTGTATATGCACAGGCTGATAAGGCAAAAATTTGTTTCTGTTTTTTTCTTATGTCTTTTTGCAGCTTCGTATTCTTATGCGTTTCTTATTTCTACTCCGGAGATGGAAAGTATGCTGAACGTAAATATGGAGCAGGTTGGGAAGGGGAATTTTCCGGAATTTATGATACGCTTTTACGTAGGAACAGTAGGAATTCTTTTTGTTACTTTTTTGATTACATTTTATATTTGTGAAGAAGATAAGAGGGGAATATTATTTCAGCCTTTGCTGCATGGGGAAAGCCGCAGTGGGATTTTAAAATCAAAGCTTTCTGTCATTGGCAGCATGTCCTTTTTCTTTGTTCTGTTCACAGGATTTCTTCATTATGTGACAGCCTTCATGCGGTGGGGAAGGGCCGTGTTGGAAACCGGAATCCTGTTAAGAGTTGTAATAAAATATCTTTTTTCGGGAGTGTATATGGCATGTTTAGCTATAGGAATCGTTGCGGTCTGTATATGGACGAGAAGTACGCTGAAAACAGTTTCAGCAGTCATTCTTTATCTTTTCATAGATGCATTCATTTGTGACAGGGACAGTGCCCTATTAAAAAACTTATGGATTGGATATTATCCGAATCTCTGTCTGTTTTCTTATGAGTATAGAGAGATTCCTTGGAATACAATCTTTTGGGGCAGTATCGTTATAGCGGTATATGGCATTTTGTTTTATCGGATTGCCATGGAGAGAGTGGGAAAAATAGATGTTTAAACAGGAGGAAAGAAGTATGACAGATTTATTGAAAATACAGTTTAAACGTTTGAATCAACTGAAATTAGTATATTTGTATGCTGCAGTAATGGCGGCATACATTCTTTCTAATGGAATATCGTTTATGAAAGAAGGAGCGGAGGAAGCAGGGGGATATTATGCGGGAGGAATGTTTGTGTCAGATTGTATCTGTTGCTACATAGATATTGTGGGCCCGTTGTTCTTAGCGTTGATATGTGCAGTTCTGATTAGCAGTGAAAGATCAGCAGGCATGTTCAAACAGCCATTGCTGACGGGCATTTCCAAAATGGAATTGATTATGGCAAAAACCATGAGTGTTATAACAGTTGCTTTTGCCTGCTTTTTATTTACCATTCTGTTCAGTACGGTTGTGGGCTGCTTTTTTTGGGGGAATGAGGTGTTTGAGAATGCTTCTGAATGCTTGTTACGTTTTTGGCTATTGGCTCTGCCCCATATAACAATCAGCCTGTTTTGGGTTTTTCTGTCATTATACATGAATCTGCCCGGTATGCTGTGCGCCTCGTTAATCATTCTGTTAATCAATAATCTATTCAGCCAGTTTTTTTGGAAAGTATGTGTGGGCAGTGGATTTTATGTATTATTTTTATGCTTTTTCCGGATATAATGGGATGGGACTGGACAAGGGCGTGATGATGGCGGGAGTGATAGTGAACGGGATAACGGGTTTCCTGCTTTTATGGCTTATTGGCAGACGTATGAAATACATGGTGCTATAGTCTTCGTTCCCCTTTATTCCAATCCACATTTTTGAAGAAGGGCTTCTTGTAATACCTGGGAAAAATTTACACCCATAGCGCTGGCTTCTTCATTCAGCCATTCGGGAATGCTCAATGTTTTTTTTACTGCCTTAGAGCTTGTGCGTTTCTTGTATGCGAGCATATCGAATTCGATAACGACACAAAAGGAATTCGCTTCAAGTGTGATTTTAGAAGGATCAGAGGCAACAGGGATTTCTTCCTTGCATTCAGAACGGCTGGCCAAAGCAAGACCCAGGGCATCAACAGCCATTTCATAAGCATTCTGCATATCTTCACCCTGTGTCATACATTCCGGCAAATCTGGGAAAGAAATCCAAAAGCCTCCTTCGTCAGCTTTGTGGAAAACTGCGGGGAAAAATAATTTTTTCATACTAAGAACCTCCAATCTATTTAAGGAAGCGGGGCTATTTTAGTCCCGCCTGTTTCAATATTTCCTGCTCCAGCCCCTTTTTGAGGTCTTTTGCATGATAAGGAACTATCACGGTTTTGCCAGTATCCGAATTTTTCATCTTTATATGTGAGCCATTCTGGTTCATAATGACAAATCCATTCTTTTTAAGAAGTTTAATCATTTCTTTTGCGGTTATTGGCATCTTTTGTAGCTCCCCTTCTTATGACATTTTAATTTTAACACGTAAAAATACGTATGTCAATGAGGGGCTTGATTGCAATATGCTCTGTCCGAAGAGTTTTCAAATTTCCTTCCTTTTTACTGTCAGACTGGGAGGTTAGCAGTAATGTCTACTTGCACTATTATAGTATGCAATACGTATAAAGCCAATACATGTGAAAATGAAAGAAGAAATGGGGAAGCCCGAATAGATATTGCGTTGCAAAGTGCAAAAACGGCGGGTACATACTCCATATTCGGGAAGGAAAATCCCACATGGATAAAATACATATGTAGGTGTATTGAAAGTGCGATTGAAGCTCCCGCACTGTACCCGCGATATTCTGTCTGGCGGAATCTGGAATTGCAGCGGATACTGATTGGAAATCCGGATAAATCGGTGTGCGATGAAATGCTAAAGCAGGTAAATCTATATAAGGTGCGTAACAAAAAAGTAAAGGCATTTCCCATGGGAATGAAACAGAGGTTAAGTATTGCCATGGCACTGATAGATTTGATTTCAAACAGCATCAAATATACATGTGGCGATATATATTTTAAACTTGCAGAAGAGGAATCCGTTGTAATCATGATATCAAACCCAGTCATGGACGAAATAGATACGGAGCATATTTTTGATAAATTCTATGTGCAGGATAAATCAAGACATGACGGATATGGAATTGGACTTTATTTGTGTAAAGAGTTTGCAGAAGCAATGGGCGGCAGTATTTATGCCAAAGTGAATGAAAACTATTTGAACATATATTTGAAGCTCAACAAATTCAAAGATGCAGATTAAATAATTTGATCAATCAAACCAAACTCCAATGCTTCCTTTGCAGACATATAATTGTCGCGTTCTGTAGCCAAAACAATTTCTTCCAGACTCTTCCCTGTATTTTCCGCCAGAATGGAATTGAGGCGCTGCTTGCTTTTTTGGATATGGTCTGACATGATCTTGATATCCGTTGCCTGCCCCTGGATGCCCTTTCCGTGAATGGCAGGCTGATGAATCATGATTTCTGCATTTGGCAGGGCAATTCGTTTCCCCTTAGCGCCTCCTGCAAGCAGGAAAGCGCCAAAACTGGCAGCAAGGCCGATGCAGATTGTGGAAACATCACATTTGATATATTGCATGGTATCATAAATAGCAAAACCAGCCGAAACAGAGCCTCCGGGACTGTTGATATAGAACGAAATATCTTTTCCTGGATCCTGTGCTTCTAAAAAGAGCAGTTGTGCAATGATTAAATTGGCAGAAACATCACTTACTTCTTCACCCAAAAAAACAATCCGGTCAGATAATAACCTTGAAAAAATGTCGTAGCTTCGTTCTCCACGGCTCGTTTGTTCTATCACATAAGGAATTGTGCTCATGCTGCTAACTTACCTCCCCATAAATTATGTGGGCATGAGTACCCATGATGAGAGCTTATCATGCCTAATCGGGATTGTTTTGGATAGAATTTCCCTTTTTCCCGATAGATATTAGGTGTGCATTGATAACATTGCTGGAAGGCCAATGTAAAAGCCTGCTGTGAATTGTAATGCGCTTCATAGGCTATCTCTACAATCGGTTTTTCGGTTTCCGTAAGCTTTTTGGCTGCTAAGGTCAGCCTGCGCCCTTGAATATACTTATAAATCGTGCATTTTGTTTCTTCGTGGAACACTCTGGATAGATAAAATTTTGAATAATTTAATGCCTTTGCTATTTTATCAAGGGGTAAATCTTCATCGAGATGTTTTTCTATATAGTCTGCCGCTTCTTTTACAATCATGCTGTGATTCATATAAGCTGCTCCCTTCTAAAATTTGTTTTACTTACTATATCATGAATCGTCTATAAAGTCTTAATAGAAATTGCCCAAATGCCATGAAAAACCGGGGAATCTTATCCTTGCCGATTTCTCTGGCCGGCAGTATAATATTCTTGTGGAAAAGTTCGTTTTCTTAGATACTAAGGGGTAAAGGAAATGTGATATATGATATAATAGAAACAAGTATATGAGACAAGTACAGTGGAGTTACTAATTTTTCAAGATATGATACACTACGGAGTATGGGGAAACAATGAAACATGGGGAACGATATCGAAGGTATATAAGAAATATGAGAAAATGGAATGCGTTTGGTACATGGTTGAATTATGAATGTCCGGAATGTGATAAAAAACTGACATTCTTTTTCGACAGGTATGATGCAGTATGTTGCGTATATTGCGATAACTGGATTGATGAGTCCTGTGGCGAGCCGGATTGTCCATTTTGTGCGAACAGGCCGGATACCCCGTCAGAAGCATTATTTTATCAAAAAGAGTGCAGGGGAATGAGGAAAGAGTACAGGAGAAAAAAATATCAGCATAAAGCCAGTGGTGCCAGAAGGCATCAACTAAGGAAAGAAGAACGCCGGATTCTAATGGAGAACAGGGAGTTATGATACAGCTTTGTATATTTTCAAAAATGACAACCCGATTCAATCCGGGGATGCGATTGGTGGAATTGCAGACGGTAAGAACAGTAGGAAGATACAGTGGAAATGCCAATATGAACAGGCCCTGATTCAGCCAGCACGTGAAGTGATTCATGTAAATATGGGAGAGTATCCGACAGGAACAAGAGGATAAAATCTGGGAAGTTGGAGAAGATGATGAGATATTTATTTGGAGAATACGAAGTCGATATCAATGCTGAGAAAACACGGTTGTTTTATGATAAAGCGGAGGTAATTACAATTGGATGTAAATGTGATGGCTGTTATAATTATGAGCGGGCTTCGGATTATTTTCCTAATGAGGTAAAAGCCTTTTTTGAAGAGATTGGAGTTGATTTGAAGAAGGCTTCAGAGATAATACCATATGTTGCTCAAAAAGAAGGAAAATATATGTTATATGGAGGATTTTATCATATTTGTGGGACAAAGGAGTCTATAAATGATGTTTGGAAATCTGAGGGGGATGTTGTTAATTCACGAATTTTTTCTTTGGATGAAGATGAAATGTATTCGATTGTAGAAAACTATAAAATTGGATTTTCGAGTTCCTGTAATTTATTGGAGGATGAATTTCCAATGCCAGCAATACAGATGGAAATTTTATTTACTTCTCCTTGGGTGCTAGAAAAAGAAAACCCATACCGATAAAATTTCAAGAACTAATGAAAATTTGAAATCCGTCAAATCCGCTATATTTTTATTGAAGCTACAGACGGTTTCTGCTATAATAATTCTGATTTTTTGCCCCTAAACAAATTCTTTGCAGTAAGCTTATAGTGTAGCAGGAATACAACATCCGGTCAGATATACCGGAATTTAAGGGGGCAGCGAATGGGTAACGAAAAAGATTGATGTCAAAGAAGGGTGTAGAAACGGAAGTAAAGAACTGAGGTTCAGAATTGATAAGGAGATATAGCTGTGCAGAATATTGAAAAAAAAGGAAAAGCGTTTTCAAAAATTGAGGGTACCCGGAGGAAGGGAACGATGCAGGCCGCAAACAAGGTGTACAGAAGAATCGCCGCATTTACCATATGCTTAATCCTCATCCTGCCCAATTTCATAACAGTATCAGCCGATGCCGGACAGTCCAATAACCGGATGGTTAAAGCCGGCATCTTCTATTTCGAGGGTTATCACATGAAGGACGAGGAGGGCAGGCTGAACGGCTATGGCATCGAATTCCTGGATCTGGTCTCCGAATATTCCCATCTGAATTTCCAGTACATAGGCTATGACAAATCCTGGAGTGAAATGCTGACTATGCTGGAAAACGGTGAGATTGACATGGTAACCACTGCCCGGAAGACTCCGGAGCGGGAGGAGCGCTTCGCATTTTCTCTCCCTATCGGCAGAAATAATACTGTTCTCTCAGTCAGGGCCGATAATACACAGCTGCATAGCAGTGAGTACAAAACTTATGATGGAATGACGGTGGGACAGCTGACGGGAAGCACGCAGAACCAGAGTCTGGTGGAGTTTGCCCAGGAGAAGGGATTTTCCTACCAGGCAAAGGAATACAATGACGCCGATGCACTTGTGGCCGCGTTACAGGATGGTGAGATTGACGCAATCCTTTCCAGCGATCTGAGGAAGGCTGAAAATGAAAGGACATTGGATATAATCGCGGAGGATAACTTCTACGCAATTGTCAGAAAAGACGATACGGAGCTGCTTAACGAAATCAACTATGCCATTGAGCAGATGGATCGGAATGAGGGCGACTGGAAAAGTGTGTTGTATTACCGTTATTATGGACCGGTTTATTCCTCCGCACTCACTTTTACGGAGCGCGAGAAGGCATACATTCAGGAGGTGGTCTCCGGAGAAAAAAAGATTACGGTAACTGCCCAGGGCGAAAGAGAGCCCTATTCCTATGTGGAGGACGGAGAATTAAAGGGTATTCTGCCGGATTATTTTGCTTACGTCATGGAGATGGCCGGACTGCCTTATGAAATTGTGATACCGGAGGACAGGGAGGACTATGACACCATGGTGGGCATCAACAGCGTGGATGTGGTTATTGACAGGCTCACCTCCAACGCTGTCACGGAGGAGGCCGCGTACCGTGGCTTTAATACGGATGCCTATATGACCACAGGCGTGGCAAGGGTAACAAGACAGGATTTTACCGGAGATATCAAAAGGATTGCCGTATCGGACTCTCAGAGCGGTGCTATGATTTCGCAGAAGTTTCACGGAGATTTTGAATTTTTGAACTATCCTACCAGAGAGGCTGCGATGCAGGCTGTTCTGAATCGGGAGGTGGACGCCGCATATGTATATGCCTATACGGCGCAGTTGTTTGTGAACCGTGACACTACCAATTCCCTGTATTACAGCATAGCGAACGATATAAATATAGAGTTTCAGATGTATGTCCGTGACAGTGCAGATCATGAGCTGATTTCCATATTGAATAAATGTATCCGGCAGACGTCGAACGATACGCTGAATCAATTGGTTTTAGAACATACTTCCTATGCCATTAAGGATATGAATTTCCTGCAATATATGCTGGCCAATCCCAAAATACTGCTCATCGTGGTTTTGTCGATTACCCTGATTATCTGCATCATTCTGGTTCTCTATCTGCGTGGACGGTGGAGCAGGAAGCTTTTGGATACCACAGAACAATCGAACAGGCTGATGAAGGAGCAACTCGCCATTGTGGAAACATTAAGCCGTGACTATACGAATGTTTTTGCCATCAATGAGGAGCGTGGTACCGCCAGAATTATAAAATTGGAAGGTTACGTGACGAAGGGATTGAAAGAGGATTCTAAGGAAGAGCAGCCTTATGCCCCGATTTTGGACCAGTATATCAGGGATCGTGTCCATCCGGAGGATCAGGAGGAACTGGCACAGGCGCTTTCTCTGGACAAAGTCAGGGAGCAGATAGGATCGAATGGGGAATACACGGGGAGCTACCGTATACAGGCAGATGGAGAAGAACATCATTTCCAATATAACTATGTGAAGGTTGGGGAAAGCGTTCTTGAAAAGGACAGTTTTATTCTTGCGGGATTCCGCAATATTGACGAGGTGATCCGCAAGGAGCAGGAGCAGAAGGAAGTTCTGGCGGAAGCTCTGGCCCAGGCTCAGTATGCCAACAATGCAAAGACTACCTTCCTCAACAATATGTCCCACGATATCCGCACGCCTATGAATGCTATCATTGGCTTTACCTCCTTGGCGGTAACTCATATTGATAACAAAACGCAGGTGCAGGATTATCTGGGGAAGATCATGACCTCCGGCAACCATCTGTTGAGCCTGATTAATGATGTGCTGGATATGAGCCGCATTGAGAGTGGCAAGGTCAAAATTGAGGAAAAGGAGGCCAGTCTTCCGGAGATTATGCACGATCTGAAGACGATTGTCCAGGCTGATGTGAAAGCAAAGCAGCTGGAATTCTACATAGATACTCTGGATGTGGTAAATGAAACGATTATATGTGATAAACTCCGTCTAAATCAGGTGCTTTTGAATATTATGAGCAATGCCATGAAATACACAAAACCTGGCGGCATGGTCAGCGTCCGCGTTACCCAGACCACCGAAGCGCAGGAGGGCAGTGCCGCATATGAGTTCCGAATCAGGGATACCGGTATCGGCATGAGCCCCGAATTCCTGAAACACGTTTTTGAACCCTTTGAGCGGGAACAGACCACGACTGTAAGCGGCATTCAGGGAACCGGTCTGGGGCTTGCCATTGTTAAAAACATTGTGGATATGATGGACGGCACGATTACAGTGGAAAGCGAGGTGGGAAAAGGATCAGAGTTTACCATAACGTTCCATTTCCGGGTCGCTGATTCTCCTGTGGAATCCCAACGGTTGGAACAACTGGCAGATCTTAGGGCACTGGTGGTGGATGATGACGTGAACACTTGTATCAGCGTCAGCAAGATGCTATCCGCCATCGGTATGCACCCCGACTGGACGACTTTGGGCAAAGAGGCCATTATCCGTACAGAGTTTGCCTTGGAGCAGAATGAGCCTTACAGTGCCTATATCATTGACTGGCTGATGCCGGATATGAACGGCATAGAACTTGTCCGAAGAATACGGAAAGTAATCGGGGATTTGACACCGATTATCATACTGACTGCTTATGACTGGTCAGACATGGAGGAGGAGGCCAGGGAGGCCGGTGTCACAGCATTCTGCTCCAAACCGCTTTTCCTCTCAGAGCTGAGGGGGGTTCTGGCTGCTCCATATACAGTCACAGAAAGTACGGAGGAAGAAGAGAAATCTGAGACGGACTTTGGCGGCAGGAGAATCCTGCTGGTGGAGGATAATGAGCTGAACCAGGAAATCGCACAAACGATTCTGGAAGGTGCCGGCTTCCTCATTGATACGGCGGATGATGGAAGCATAGCCGTGGAGCGGATGAAAGAGATGCCTGGGGATACCTATGATCTGATACTGATGGATGTCCAGATGCCCATCATGAATGGTTATGAGGCTACAAGGGCCATTCGGGCGCTGGATGACCCTGTCAAGGCAGCGGTTCCCATTGTGGCCATGACAGCCAATGCCTTTGAGGAGGATCGGAAGGTGGCCATGGATGCCGGAATGAACGGGTATGTGGCAAAGCCTGTAGACATTGGAAAACTGATGGAAACACTGGAAGATATTTTGAAATAAGGAAGTCGTCTATAAAAAGTTTAGGCGCTATTCCTTGCTTAATATACGTTTCCTGCCGCAAAGCCCATCTATGAAAAACAGGCCAACAAAAGCATACCCGCACAAATAGAAGCAGTAATAATACATAAAAAACATGGCAGGCGCCGTTAGGAAAATCAGCACAAGCTGTACCTGAATCAGCAGTGATAGTACAACAAATGCCTTTTTCCTCTGAAAGAACCCGGTTAAGGTAGCAATTGCTAACAAGATGAAAGCCGGAAGACAATTATAAAATACCGGAAGGAACATATTCGTAGTGCTTTCCCCCTGCACATAGTGGCGGCATGAGAGGAATTCAATGACCTTTTCCCGGGCCGCCTGCCCAAAAGGAGGATCCATAAAAGGAAAGATCTTTTTAAAATCCGTATCATAATAGTTAAGTTCTAAAATTCCAGACACCATTTCTCCACCGGGATGATTGATTTCATCCGGATAAAAGCCGTTAGTATGAGCAAAGGTGAGACAACGGTACTTTAAAAAATCATCAAAGTTGTAAACAATCAGCCTAAGGGCGGCTGCCATGAACCGGTTTAGCTGCTCCTTAGGCAGCACATCGGGAATGTTCCAGTACTGGCTGATATTCCGCACGGAAGCATCACGGCGGAGCCTTTGTACGTCAATCAGTTCATTCAGGGTAAGAATATCCTCATATACACTAGGCCCTTCTAAATGTTCCTCATTAAACAAATTCCCCAAAGGATTTATCACAAGAGAAATGGGATATTTGTTGCTGCCCGCTGTGGCAATCTTGTTAGGTACCTGAAACAAAAGAAAAGAAAGGCCAATCACCATAAGGGAAATACAGGCACGTTTCAGGGAAAAAAGCCGTAAGAACCATAAAGCCGCCGGAAGCAGCAGAAGCAGATAAATATATTCCGTCCGCCATGCTATGATCAGCCCGCTGACGGCAGAAAGAAACAGCCCTGTCCACAAAGATAAAGTTCCTTTTTTATGGGCAAAGAAAATCTGAAAAAGCACCAGCAGAAATAACCATCCCACAAAAGTAGCCCGAAGGGTAAACAGGTTCCCGTCAAGTACCGGCAGCAGGCAAAAGGGCAGCAGCATAAGCCATACCTTCCTGCTATGATAGATGGAAAACAGATTTTTCATGATATAAGAAAAAATACAGCATATAATAAGTATCTGCATAAAAGTAATGGCAGCAGGATTTGGAAAAAACAAAAGACAAATAATGTAAAAGCAGCTAGTCAGTCCGGTCTGGGCGGGAGAGAGCTGAAAGCTAAGAGCGCTTCTTAGCACATAAAATTCATCCCCTTTGAAGATACCGGGCCATACCAGAAGAAATAAAATCCCCAATATGAGGAAGTATACAAGAAAATACTTCAAATAGGAAAGAAAGACTTGATTCCTCTGAAACAGGAGACGGATACAAAAAACCACTGTCGTGTAAAAGCAAATGCCAAACAGGAAAGAAAGCCCTATCAGGCCATACATATAAAGCCGTGGCGAAGGTCCTAAGGTGAAAATGGAACGCACCGTGTCCTTAACCAGAAGCGCCTGCAGTATGGAAAGAACCATGCCGATAATGGCAGAGGTGCCAAGGCAGGCAAGTGGTTTCTTTTTGAAAAATGAAAATGAAGGTATGTGAATGTTCATGGAAAATCCTTTCTGTCTGTTGACTTGAAAAAGTACCATTTAAATATAGCATGTCCCCAAAAAAAACACCATATCAATTGAAATTTTTCTCTTTTGAAAAATGAATTTCAAAAAACACTGGCCGGATGTGTGCGGAGTGGGTAACGAAATCTTGAATAAATCTATTGAGAACGGGTGATAATTATGGTATAATTAACCCATATTAAAAAGGAGGTTTTTTATATGCCACAAATTATACCAATTAAGGACTTGAAGAATACTTCAGAAATTTCCGATATGTGCCATAGGGCAGATGAACCTATTTATATTACAAAGAATGGGTATGGTGATATGGTCATTATGAGCATGGAAATATATGAGAATACAATTCGTCAGCTTACCATGTATCATGATATTGCAATATCAGAGCAACAGACAAAAAACAGTCAGATAAAAGATGCCAGAACTGCTTTGACAGGGATGAGGGAAAAATATGGCATATAAATTGATTATTACGGAACGTGCTGATGAACTGCTTGACAATATTGTGTATCACATACTTTATCGATTAAAAAATGAGCAGGCTGCAAAACATCTGCTGGATGGAATTGAAAATGTGTATGACCGTTTGGAAGCAAATCCAGAACAATTTCCATTTAGCAGAGATTCATATTTAGCATACAAAGGGTATCGCGAAGCGATTGTACCACAGATGGATTATGTGGTTGTGTTTGGTATAAATGATGGAATTGTAAGCATAGTTGGTATATTTCATCAGCTGGAGAACTATCAGAGAAAATTGTAAAAGAAAGGGAAAAATTTGCATAACACATGAAAGTTTCATATATAAAAGCAATTTTTTCAAGTTTTGTGTTTTATTATTATCCCTGTTTCCTATCGTATATCCAGGCCGAAGGCCGTCAGACATAAGCTGACAACCGCAATCAGACCTTCCAGCGTCAACATTGGCAAAGCCCTCCTTTCTAATTAACTAAAACTTGAATTGCGAAAAATTGTTGACAAACATTACCACCATATGTATAATAATCTAGGTGTGGATAGGAGTATGCTATGCTATTAAATCTTACAGATATGTTATCCTCAGAAGAGAAGACAGAACAGAAACAGATTCCATATGAAGCGGATGTATTTGAAAGCGGACTGGAAAGCTATTCCATTTTAAAGAAAACCCCGCTTGCCCTTACGATTCAGACGATGGGAAAGGGCAAAGTGCTTTTAAAGGGAAAGATGAGCCTGACTCTTTCAATGAACTGTGACAGATGTTTGAAAGAAGTGCCTTACGAGCTGGCACTTGATTTTGAGGAACATGTCTCAAAGGAAGAGATAGAGGCAGAAGAGTCTGAAGGGGAAGAGAAGAATTTTTTAGAAGGCTTCCAATTGGATACGGAAAAACTGATCCACAATGAAATATTGATGAATTTGCCCATGAAGGTTTTATGCAGGAAAGACTGCAAAGGCATTTGTAAACAATGTGGGAAAGACCTGAACCTAGGTGACTGCGGATGTGATGACTTCGTACCAGACCCTAGAATGGCAATGATTAAAGATATCTTTCATGCGAATAAGGAGGTGTAACGATGTCAATCTGTCCAAAAAACAAATCTTCTAAAGGAAGAAGAGATAAGAGAAGAGCTAATTGGAAAATGAGCGCTCCAACATTGGTAAAGTGCAGTAAGTGTGGTGCACTTATGATGCCTCATAGAGTTTGCAAGGCTTGTGGTTCTTACAATAAGAAAGAAATCATCAGCGTAGACTAATTGCAACACAAACAGCCTGTGGGCTTTGCCTGCAGGCTGTTGCAGACATAAGGACTTTCCGGTCATCGGCGAGTCTTTTTTTATTCCCGCTGGCAATGAGCCGATTGCTGCGGAGGATTTGATTCCCGAACGTATGGATACTATGGAAATGAGGTGATTGCTTGCAGGCAAAAGCTGACGTGGATAAGCTGCTGATTGGAAGCTTTAAGAACATTGCACTGGAAGTTCCCATCAGCAAAATAACCATTAAGGATATTACAGACGGCGCAGGAGTGATCCGACCTACCTTTTACAATCACTTTCAGGATAAGTATGAAGTCATTGAGCGGATTATCCGGACGGAGCTGTTAGACCCTATGAGGCCCCTGTTGCAAAATGAAATGTTTGACGAAGCCATTCTTCTTATTTTCACCAACATTCTTAAGGAGAAGGAGCTTTACAAAAAGCTTTCGAAGATGGAAGGACAAAATTCCTTTGAGGATATTGTCAGAAGCTGCATACGGGATATTTTACTTGAGCTTCTGATTGATAAGATCGGAACGAAAGCAGCAAAGCATAAATGGATGACGCCGGATAAACTGGCGGATTATTATTCCCTGTCCATGACCTTTATCGTGATGACCTGGATTCAGACGGATATGGTCATTCCCCCCAGGGAAGTGGCAGAAGTATACAACTATGTGATTTCCAAATCCTTAAAAGATATGGTAGAGGATATTGCGGAATGGAAGCAGCCTTGAGAGTAGGATAATATTTCTGCTTTGTTTATATGAGGACGACAAAAAGGCAAAAATGTATAAGAAGTACATACAGGCAAAAAAGATTGAATATTAACAGATTCAATCTTTTTTTTTATACTCTTTTTCAGAAAAAAGAGAAAAGAGATGAGGAAATTATGAAACAGTTGGGAAAAGGCGTCGTAAAGACACGGGTCCTGATTTTCCTGATTGGTCTGGTGCTTTTGGTGCCCTCTTTCATAGGATATGTGAATACGAGAGTCAATTATGATATTCTATCCTATCTGCCCAAAGACATTGAGACCATGGAAGGGCAGGATATTCTGGAAAAGCAGTTTGGAACAGGAGCTTTTTCCATGTTCATGGTAGAGGGCATGGAATATAAGGATGTTTCGAAGCTGAAGGAACAGCTTAGGCAGGTAGAGCATGTAAAGAAGATTCTCTGGTATGACAGCTTTGCGGATTTATCCATGCCTACGGAATTACTGCCGGAGAACATTATGGAAGCCTTTAATAGCGGGGACTGCACGATGATGTTGATTTTGTTTGATTCTACCATGTCTTCTGACGAAACCATGGAGGCCATTGAAGAAATCAGGGGAATTGCAGGAAAGCAGTGTTTCTTAAGCGGTATGTCAGCGGTGGTAACCGATACGAAGAACCTGTCCAACCGGGAAACCCCTATTTACGTGGTAATTGCAGTTATCCTATCCACCATTGTTTTAAGCCTTACCATGGATTCTTTTATCATTCCACTGTTCTTTTTGCTGAGCATTGGAATGGCAATTGTATACAATTTGGGAAGTAATATTTTCTTTGGGGAAATATCTTATATTACCAAAGCGTTAAGCGCAGTGCTTCAGTTAGGCGTGACCATGGATTATTCCATATTCCTGTGGCACAGCTATGAAGAGGAACAGAAAAACGGAGAGGTTCCAAAGCTTGAAGCTATGGCAAATGCCATCAATGCAACCATTTCTTCCGTAGTGGGAAGCTCGGTCACTACCGTAGCAGGATTCATTGCACTTTGTTTTATGAGCTTTACTTTGGGAATGGATTTGGGAATCGTCATGGCAAAGGGCGTTATCATCGGTGTCATTTGCTGCGTTACTATATTGCCGTCTATGATTCTTGTATTTGATCAGGCAATTGAAAAAACAAAGCATAAACCTTTCATACCGGAATTTAAAATGACTAAATTTGTCACAAAGCGCTATATCATCATTGCAGTGATGTTCGTGCTTATCTGGATTCCGGCAGTCATAGGCTATTTCAATACAGATGTGTATTACAATCTGGATGAGACACTTCCGAAGGATTTGGAAAGCATCGTTGCCAATACAAAGCTGAACGAAGAATTTGAAATGAACACCACTCATATTTTACTTGTGGACAGCGCACTGGAACCAAAAGAGGTTTCTAAGATGTGTGAGGAAATGAAGCAGGTTTCCGGAGTGAAAACAGTCATAGGAATGGATTCTTTATTAGGTCCTGCCATACCAAGGGATTTTATTCCCGACAGCTTGATGGAAACGTTAAAAAATGAAAATTACCAGATGATGATGGTAAGCTCTGAATATAAGGTGGCATCAGAAGAGGTAAATCAGCAATGCGATGAATTAAATGAAATTTTAAAAAGGTATGACCCGCAAGGAATGCTGATTGGTGAAGCTCCCTGTACAAAAGACCTGATCACCATTACGGATAAGGATTTTCAGGTAGTGAGCATCGTATCCATTGGAGTGATCTTCTTGATTATTGCTCTTGTATTTAAATCCATCTCCCTGCCGGTTATTTTGGTTACAACCATTGAATTTGCTATTTTTATCAATATGGCGGTTCCTTACTATACAAAAACGGAAATTCCTTTTATTGCCTCTATTGTCATTGGCACCATTCAGTTGGGGGCAACTGTGGATTATGCCATTTTGATGACCAATCGGTATAAAAGGGAACGTATGCTTGGAATGGACAGGAAGGAAGCGGTGGAAATCGCCCACCAGACCTCCATACAATCCATATTTGTAAGTGCTTTAAGCTTTTTTGCGGCAACCTTTGGAGTAGGAGTCTATTCCAATATTGATATGATAAGCTCCTTATGCACCTTAATGTCCAGAGGAGCCATCGTCAGCATGATCGTAGTACTGACTGTTCTGCCGGCAATGCTGATGATTTTTGACAAGTTGATCTGTCATACAACGATGGGAATGAATAAATATAAGAAGAAGGGATAGAGGAATTATGAAAAGAAAAGATTTATTGCAAACCTTAAAGGGAAAACATGCCATGAAAGTAACAGCAGCAGTATTGGCAGCAGCGCTTGTGGTGTCATCTGTTTCGGTATATAGTGTGAATGCAGAAAGAAACGGAGAAGAGCAGGAAGCACTTTTAGAGAGAGAAAGTGAAAATGAGACAGAGGAAGCTCTTTCCCGGGCGTTGGACAGTGAGATTTCGGAAGGTTCAAAGGAGGCACAGGCGGATAAGGAGGAAACCGTTTATGTCATCAGCGATGCAAAAGGAAATGCCAAAGAAGTCATCGTAAGCGACTGGCTGAAAAATCCGGAACAAAAGGAAACTCTTTCTGACGTATCCGATCTTGAGGAAATTGAAAATGTAAAAGGAGACGAAACCTTTACGAAAAGCAATAATAATACTATCACCTGGCAGGCGGACGGAGAGGACATTTATTATCAGGGAAAAACAGATAAAAAGGTGCCGGTGGATGTAAAGATTACTTATTATCTGGAGGATAAGGAAATTGCGCCGGAAAAACTGGCAGGACAGAACGGAAACGTAAAAATACGGTTTGATTATGTAAATAAAGAAAAACAGACCATTACCATAGACGGAAAGGAAGAGGAAATCTATGTGCCTTTTACGGTGCTGACCGGAATGATGCTTCCTACAGAAAACTTCAAAAATGTTACTGTGAAAAACGGAAAGGTGCTTTCGGAAGGAAATCATGATATTGTCGTAGGCGTTGCTTTTCCGGGATTAAAGGACAGCCTTGCAATTTCCTCAAAAGATCTGGATACCGGTATGGAAATTCCGGATTATGTGGAAGTAAGCGCCAAGGTAACGGATTTTTCTCTGGACATGACCATGTCAGCAGTATTAAGCGATGTGTTAAGTGACGTGAATTTAACAGAAAGCGGAAATCTGAATGAGCTGAATGATTCCATGGATGAGCTTTCCGATGCATCCGGTAAATTAGTGGATGGAAGCGGCGAGCTAAAGGATGGCGCAGATACGTTGAATTCAAAAACCGGCGATTTAAAGGACGGAGCGGACAGCCTGAGCAAAGGTGTCAAGGAATATACGGATGGAGTGGGACAACTGGCTTCCGGAATCGGTTCGTTAAAAGAAGGAACTTCCAAGCTGAACGGAAATGTCCCCACATTATTAAAAGGGGTAAGTGATTTAAATAAAGGAATGGCGGATGCCAAAAAAGGGGCTGACAGTCTGGTAAAGGGCTATCAGGGAGATGGAACCGGAAAGAATCCCGGAGCTGCTGCCGGAGCAGCATCTTTGGCACAAGGTGCCGCACAGCTCAGTCAGGGAATTGCTGCACTGAGTCAGGGGGTGGATGGCATGTTCGCCTCCATGGATCAAAGTATTGGGGAAAATCAGGCAAATGCACAGGCAGCCTCGCAGGCGGCACAGGCGGCTTCCAAGGCATTGGAAGGGCATTTGATGGAGTTTGCAACCAAGGTAGGAGAGCTTATGGCAATACAACAGCAGTTAAACAGTGTTTCAGCCAATAGTGCAGAATATGCAGCTTACAGCCAGGCATATCAGGCAAAAGCGGCAGAGGTACAGGCTGGACTGGGAAGCCTTCAGACTACCGTAGCGGCAGATGTACAGAGTATCAGCGATTATTCGGCAAAGGCCGGAGGGGCATTAGGCGCGGTACAGGCATTGCAGACAATCAAGGAGGGTGCTGCCAAAAGCGACCTTACCGGAAATGTAAAAAAGCTTAGCGAGGGAGCAAATCAGGTTACTGCCGGTGCGGTAGCGCTGAACATAGGGATCAATGGATATACGAATGAAAAGGGAGAAAAGGTAATGGGCCTTGCAGAAGGAACTGCCTCCCTGCAGAAAGGGCTTGAGCAGCTGGCAAAGGGTACATCTACCTTAAATAAAAAAGGCGGAACATTAAAAAATGGTGTAGAACAGTTAGACAGCGGCGCAGGAAAATTATCGGAAGGGGTTACAAAGCTTACCGGAAATTCATCAAAGCTCACAGAAGGAGCAGATGCGCTTTTAAAAGGAACCGGACAATTTGCGGAAGGTGTGGAAGAACTGAAATCCGGTGCCGGAGAATTGAACGATGGCATGATTCAGTTTGACGAAGAAGGCATTCAGAAATTAACGGATACCTTTAACGGTGATATAGGGAACCTGTTAGACCGTCTGGAAAAGCTAAAGGAAAGCGGAGATAATTACAATACCTTTACCGCATTGCCGGAGGGAAGCAGTGGAAAAGTAAAATTTGTTATTAAGACGGAAGCGATTAAATAGAAAAAGAGTCTGGCAGGAGGACGCAGCAGAGGGATGAGAGCGGATT